>JANOZA010000382.1:0-6410 GCA_031429155.1 Verrucomicrobiota bacterium
GGCTCCCGCTTTCGAGCGGTGCGCGGCTCAAAGGGGGCCAGCCCCGCAGTGGCCAGGCTTGCCCGCCAGGAGGTTACCATCTAAAGATCGCTCATGGAAGAAAGCACAGGGTCTCCGACGAACGAAACAGCATCGCCGGGAATTGCAGCGAATGGGAGTCCTGAACCACCCGCGTCCGAGATTCCCCCGCCCCCACGCTTCACTAAGGCCGGTTCCTTCCGCTGCCGGCGGACGGCTTTCCGGCGACCGGTCACGGTCCTCCTCACACTGCTCACCCTGCTGCTGCTGGCGGGACTTTTTCACACGCGGCACAAAGGCTACAAGGCACAGTACGAAGTGTCCTGTGTGCAGACGATGGATGACCTCATGCTGACGCTGATCTTCTGGGATTCCGCCCCGCCGGCATCGCGCTGGCTTTCCGGCTATGTGAGCCGCGAGCAGTTTCTCAGTTCGTTTGAAATGTATGCGAACGCTGCACGCCGGGACGGATACCTCACCGACGCCGTCCGGCTGCGCATGGTGCAGGCGTGTCTGATGTTCGACCGCAGGGCGGAAGCACGTGGGTGGCACGAGGAGATGACCGATGCCGCATGGCAGGAGTCGAGCCGGGCGGCCCTTTCGTCCGCGAACTTGACGAAAACGCTGCGTGAATTTGCGAGGGCCGTGGCGAACGATACTGTTTCCGAAGCCGGCGACGCCGGCTTTGCGATGGAGGAGATATGGAATCAGGCGCGCGTCCTCTACCGGAACGATTGGATTACCAACGCCGTCCTGCTGGCGGCAATGGTCGCGGGCATTCCGTTTCTGTGGCCGGTGCTCCGCCTGCTGCTGCGGCGTGGTCACGCCCCGCAGCGACGCGCGGCGAGGCTGGAGAAAACGTGGACTCCGGGGCGGGTCTGGGGCGCCTTGGTGCGCGCGGAGTGGACTTTCCTCTACAGTGGCCTGACGCTGACAGTGCTCAGCGGACTGGCTTGGCTGGTGTGGGAAGCAGGCGACACCGGCCTTGCTGCGGAGGCCGCCGCATGGTACTGGACGAAGCTCGACGAAGTCTCGCAGTCTGTCTGGAGCAATCTGTTCTACGTGGCGCTGCTGTGCGGGCCGGTCTTTCTCATGGTGCGCTGGCTGACTCCAGGATTTCACGCCACGCTGCGGATCTTCGGCATCCGCCGGTGCCCGCTGAGCGGCGAGTCGCTGCGACGCACGGTGCTCGCCGGCCTGACGCTCGTGGGGCTGCTGTATTTGAGCTTTGGAATCATCGAAGTGTCTCTCGGCATCAGCGATCCCCGGGACGGCTGGATGCATGGAGACGAACCCGTTTGGGAGGGAATTCTCTACGGCTGTCTGGTGGCCCCGTTCGCCGAAGAGTTCTTGTTCCGCGGATTTCTGTTCACCGGATTGCGCGGCCGCTGGGGTGCGCTGCCGGCAGCCGTCTTTTCAAGTCTGCTGTTCTCCATCGGGCATGGCTACTCATTCGAGGGAACGATCCTCATCGCCTGCTACGGCCTGCTGATGTGCGCCCTCTACCACCGCACCGGCACCCTGCTGGTGCCGATAATAATTCACGCGCTGACGAACGCGCTGCTGATGCTTTGAGACCGCTACGGCACCAGCGTCACGCGCAGGCGGAGGAAGTCCTCGGGCGCGGCGAGCGGGAGGCTGGCGGTGGTGGTGCCGTCGCCGGCGGGGGTGCCCTGGGTTACATTCACGGTGCTCCAGGGGAGGGCGAGGTTGTCGCCGGCTTCGACGCTGTAGGTGATGTCGCTGCGGACGCGGCGGTAGGTGTAGGTGAGGTGGGTGCCGTTGTTCACGGCCTGCGGCATGGCGGCAGCGCTGTTGGTTAGTGGATTGAGGTCGAGGGCGTATTCCATGAGGTTGGGGATGCCGTCGGCGTCGAAGTCGTCGCCGGGGTCGCGCTCGCCGGCGGGGAGGGCGGCGGCCCAGGTGGAGAAGCCGCCGGTGGCTTCGGCTACGTCCACGGCGCTGCTGGTGGTGGAGCCATTGGCATCGGTGACGCGCACGGTGTAGCTGCCTTCGTCGGCGGCGCTGTAGCTGGCGAGCGTGAGGGTTTGGCCGGTCTTGCCGGGGAGTTCGACGTTATCCTTGAGCCACTGGTATTGCAGATAGGGCTGCGCGGGAAAGGCGACGCCGGTGGCGGCGACGCCGAGGGTGAGCGGCTGGCCGAGCACGGCGGCGGGCGGCGCAGGGAGCGAGACGACTTGCCGCGGCGCGGTGTCGCCATAGAGAGCGGCGATGAACTGGCGGTTCTGGCCGTTAAACGTGGTGAAGTCGCCGCCGATGTAGAGTGTGCCGTTAGGCCCAAGCGCGAGGTCATAGACAACATTGCCGCCGCCGCTCGCACCGGTGCCGGGATTCCATGTCGTGTCCAGCGTGCCGTCAACGTTGAGCTTGGCGACTTTGCTGCGCGGCTGACCATTCACCTGACTGAACTCCCCGCCAATGAAAAGCTTTCCGTACAGCGCGACAGCGAGGGAGCGGACGATGCCGTTGATGGCGCTGCCGGTGCTGAAGGAGGTGTCGCGATAGCCGTCGGTGAGGAAGCGATGCACGTAGGCATTCCCGTCGAGGGTGCTGGCGGCGGCGGCATAGAAGCCTCCTCCCAGGGATGGCTCGAGGTCAAAGACCTGAGACAAGCCGGCCACAGGCATGTCGAAGAGGTCGTCGAGGGTGCCGTTGGCGTGGAGCCGGATGAGGGCCGTGCCGGCGACGCCGCCCACCTGACTGAAGCTGCCGCCGACGAGGATCTTTTCGCCCTGGAGCAGGAGGCAGCGCACCGGGCCGTTGAGCGAGGGAGCGGTGAAGGAGGTGTCGAGCGCGCCATTTTCCAGCAGGCGAATGACGCGGGAAACGGGCGTGCCGTTGAACCTAGTGAAGTTGCCGCCGACATAGATTCGACTGGCGGAATCAATGACGAGCGCGGCGCCGTTGGCGGCAGAGAAGGCGGTGGTTTCCGTGAAGCCGGTGCCGGGACCGAAAGTGGTGTCGGCGAGGAAGGCCGGGGTGAAGCGCCCGATGCGCGACCGGCTGGAGCCACCCAGGATCGAGAACCCGCCAACGGCGACGTAGTTCCCCGTCTCCGGATCGCGCGCGATGCTGTAGATGGGGCCATTGCAACTCGAGATGGTCGCGCCGGTGCCGCTGTTAGTGAGAAAGGCACCGGCTTTGGTGCCGTCGGCGTTGTAGCGGGCGGCGTAGTGGTAGTTGTTGGTGTTCCACTGACTGCCGCCGATGGTGAGCTGGCCGCGGGTGAGCTCGCCGATGGGTTCCATGAGCAGGCATTCCACTTTCGGCGAGGGCGAACCGGTGAGGCTGAGGAGGGTAAATCCAGGATCAAACGCGCCGCCATTGCCGCCGGCGACAGAGATGTGAACGGGCGGGCTGAGGGTGTAGCCGGCGATGTTGTTCACGATGTTGGAAGCCGCGCAGGTGTAGGTGGCCGCGGCATACATCTCGACGGCGGGCAGCGTGAGGGTGGCGGAAGTCGCGCCGAAAATGTTGTTGCCGTTCTTGAGCCATTGATACGTGATCGGCTGGATGCCGATGGCCGTGGCGGAGAAGGTGACGCTGTCATTGACCCGCAGCGTGCGGCTGGAACTCACGGCGGTGAAGACTGGCTCGGCGAGCACGGTGAGGCGCGCGCCATTCGATGTCACTGTGCCGCCGCTGAAATTATTGGCGCGCACGGAATAGACGGCGCTGTCGGTGCGGGCCGCGCCGGTGATGGTGAGCGACGCGGTGGTCTGGCCGGGAATTTCCACGCCGTCTTTCAGCCACTGCAAACTAACCGGCGTGGTGCCCGTGGGTGCGACGGAGAACGTGACGCTGCCGCCGAGTTCCACGCTTTGCGGCTGCGGCTGGATGATGAAGCCGAGCGGCACGGGATAGCCGCGCAGGATGGCGACGCCGTTCGCCGGGCGGCCCTGATAGGTGGTGCCGCCGGTGCGAATGACGATGCGCCCGGACGGGAGTCCGATGATGTGGTTGATGCCGTTGAAGCCGCTGATGCTGCCTTCCACCGGCAGGAAGTCAGGATCGGGCACGAAGTTGCCGGTGAAGCGCATCAGGCCGCTGCCCCGCACGCCGACGACGTAGATGCCGCCATTCACATCGCGGCCAAACGCGGGATACGGAATGGTGGGCGTACCGCTGGTGTTCACGGTGGTGTCGCGAGTGCCGTTGGCATTGAGCACCACCCAGCCGGCCTGCGCGCCGCCGGGGCCGACCTCGGTGAAGGTTCCGCCCGCCAGCACGCGTCCGTCCGGCAGCGCCATGATGTCGTTCGGCGAGCCGTTGGTGAAGGAAGGCGTCACAAAGGACGTGCTCACCGCGGCGTTGAGTTCGAGCACGGCCATGTTGTTGCGGGCGATGCCGCCGATGTTGGTGAAGCCGCCGCAGAGCACCAGGCGTCCGTCAGGCAGCAGGTCCATGTCTATAATGCCGGCGTTGGGCGCCGCGCCGAGTGCATTCATGAAGTCGGTGTTCAGCGAGCCGTTGGGATCGAGGCACACGAGGCGCGTATAGCCGGCGAAGGACGGTCCCGCGCCCCAGTTAGTGAAATTACCGGCGACGAGCAGGCGGCCGTCGCGCAGTTCCAGCACGCGCGTGATGTTGGTGACGCCGCCGTTGGCAGCAGTGCCGTTGTTGGCGATGAACGCGGGGTCGAGCGAGCCGTTGCTGTTGAGCCGCGCCATGCCAGGGCGCGACACGCCGCTGACATTGGCGAACGTCCCCCACACAAGCATCTGACCATTGGCGAGAAGCTGAGCATCGTCGGCCCAGCGCACGTTGTTCGGCGGAGGCGCGGTGGTGGTGAAGGCGGGCGCGGTGAAGGTGGGATCCACGGTGTTGTCGGAGCGGATGCGCAGCATTTGCGCGCTCACTGCCGCGCCGTTCCATGTGCTCAGAGCACCGGGGCTGATGGCGAAGAAGCGGTCATTGCCGGCATCGCGCACGTAGGAGATCAGCCCGCCGGGACCGACGAAATCCAGCGGCAGATAGCCGGCCTGCGGCAGCGCGGTGACGCTGATGGGCACGTCGAGCGTGCCGAGGGAATTGGTGACGCGCAGGGTGTAGATGCCGTTGTCGTTTTCATGCAGGCCGGGGAAGTCCAGCACGGCGGTCGTCACGCCCGTGAAGCGTCCGCCGCCGCCGGTGAGGGAGTTGTTGACGATGGGCGTGCCGTTTTTCAGCCACTGGAAAGTGAGCGGCAGTTGGCCAAAAACATCCGGCGCGAGCGTGAGCGGCTTGTTGCCGAGTTGTGCCACGGCCGCTGGCGGTGTGCCGACCTGCGGAGCGGCGAGTGCGCGCAGCACGGCGGGCGGCGACGTGATCGGGCCGAAGGGATGCGTGACGACGACGGTGTAGCTGCCGGTGTCGCCGGTGGTGAGGGAATTGGACTTCAGCGTGTCCGTCGTCGCACCGGGAATGAGCACGCCGTTCTTATACCACTGATACGTCACCGCCTGCGTGGCATAGACGTAGGCCCTCAGCGTGGCGGGCTGGCCGGCGTTCACATTCTGCGAGAGCGGCGGCGTAAAGAACGACGGCTCGGTGAGGTCATTGAAGTAACAGCGGACGCCGACCGAGCCGCGGAACTGCGAGACGTAGAGGCGGTTCGCTGTGAGGGTCACGCTCGTCACTTCGCGCGATGTGTCCGTGCCTGGCTGGGCGTAGGTCACGGAGGAATCCATCGCGCCGTTGCTGTGCAGACGCACCAGTTTGCCCGGGGCCGCGGTGCCGGCGAAGGTGGTGAACGTGCCGCCGACGAGGAGCTTTCCGTCCGGCTGGAGTGCAATGGTATTGATGCCGGAGACCGGGCCTGGCAGCACAAATGACGGATCCGGCTGGCTGTTGGAAAGAAACCGCTGGAGATTCTTCACGCCGGTGCCGCCGGAGTTGGAGCCGACGATGAGCCGACCGTCCGGCAATGCCGCGAGGGAAGTCACACGGCCCTGGAGCGTGCCGATGGGAAACGGGAACGTGGCGTCCAGCATCCCGTCGGTTTGGAGACGAATGAGGAACGCGTAGTTGAAGTTGGTGATCCCGCCGATGTTGGCACCGTTGAAGTTGCCGCCCACGTAGAGCTTGCCGTCGGGCGCGAGCGCCAGCGCGGCCAGTTGCGCACTCGAAACGATGGTCGCGGAACTGAACGTGCCATCCAGTGTGCCGTCAGCATTGAGGCGCACGAGGAGGTCGCGCGCGGGGTCGCCGCCCCAGTCCGCGAAAGCACCCGCGACATAGATTTTGGAAGTCACCGGATCCTGCACCATCGCCTTCACTTCACCCGTGCCAGTCGTCGCGGGCGCGATGAACGTATTATCAAACGTCCCGTCAGCGTTGAAGCGCGCGAGGTGTTTCGTGTTCGTCGCCGGACTGCCCGCCGCGGTGAACGC
>JANOZA010000383.1:0-16090 GCA_031429155.1 Verrucomicrobiota bacterium
CAGTCAGATTCTACGGCCCCTACGCCGCCGGCCAGCCCTACACCGGCGGGACCGCCGCCGGCCTCGATGCCTCTACTCAACCGGCTTCCGCCCGCCAAATGGACACCGGCGTCCTCCTCACCACCGGCATCTTCTCCACATGGAATGGGAATGACATAGCTGACGATAAATCGCATCCTTGGTCCACGCCAGGCGAGTCCACCCCCTTGGATAAATTGATCCATGACCGCATTCCCGGGGCATACAACCGGGATGCCGTCACTCTGGAGTTTGATGTGAACTGCCTCGCTACCGATGCCAGCGGCCTGCAATCCCAGTTGGAAATGGAACTCCAGTATGGCTCCGAGGAATACCCTGAGCAAATCGGCGACCCGGGCGGCATGGGCTATGATGCCTTCGCCGTGAGCGTGGACGGCACGCTCATCTCGCTGGTGCCCGATGGCGGAGCGCCCATCTCCGCAAAGAGCATCCATCCCGTCATCCCGGCGTTTTCATCGGAGTTCACCCTGGAAGGACAACTCGACGCCATGCGCGGCCATCTGTTTCTGAGGGATATCAGCGAGATCAACGCTGCTGCCGGTCCGACGAACCAAGTTGAGTTCGATGGCATGACCGTGCGCCTCCGCCTGCACGCCTTCGTTTGCCCAGGGGTCCACAAGATCAGGATTTCCATCGCAGACCGGGATTACCCCAACATCGGACCCCTCGTTGAGGCTCGGCACGATTCGGGTGTTTTTCTTCGGGCAGGGAGCCTGCGGACGATCTCACCAACACCGTAATCCAAGCAGCACGCAAAGCCCCCTATTTACCATGTACCCTACCCGCTTTCGCCGTCTGCTTATGTTTCTCACTACCGCACTCACCGTGGGCGGAACGGGGCGTGCCGCTGTCTCGATGGTGGATACCTTCGACCAAGGAGGATTTTCCACTTTTAGTCCGGGGGGCCTCCAGATCGACGAAACGGTCGATCTGCCACTGGGAACGCGAAGGTTTACAGCACTTAGTACATCAGGTTTATCGCCAGATGCTGCAATGACTAGCACCCTTAATCCAAGCACGGGGAAGCTTTTCTTTTTCGCCACCGGAACTTCGACGTTCTTTCCTCTGAGTCTTACACTCGTCTACCATGGCCCGACTCTTCACAATATTATCGGCTGCACAGAATTCATCCTTGGTTTCAGCGAATTGTCCGGGGTGGGCACGCTCTACATTGAACTGGGGGGGTCCACCGGAGTGTTCAACGAGCACCGTGTGGACCTCACCGGTCCAGGGGAGGTTCATTATCCCATTTCCGATGTATATCAGGGTACTGGGCACACTCTGGACTCCTTCAACGTCCTCACTTTCAGGTTTGAATCCCGATCCCCGCAATTCTCCTTCACGCTGGACGAAATCCGACTGGTGCCGGAGCCGTCCGGGGCACTGCTGACGGTGGCCGTCGGGGCCGGATTCCTCGCCCTGCGGCGACGCAGGGGATGGGGGACGTAGAGGTTGCCAAGGCCGTGGGCTCTCCATGCAGCCCGAACTCCACGGGGCGGTAAACCGGGACGGCACGCGCTATTGCCACTGAGCGAAAACGGAACGCGAGTGATCTCCCGCCTGCTCAGTGTTGGCGCGGAATACTGCGGTCACGCGGTATCCATCCTGTCCCCATAGCGGGCAAGTTGTCGAAGGCGATTTTGATTTCCTGCACCCCTGAAAGCGGGCAGAAAGGAGAACCATGAAAACACGCTCACTTCTATTCTCCGCATCCATTCACCTCATCGCCGCTGCGAGCCTCGCGGTTACGGTCTCAGCGCAGGACAAGCCCGCTGCGGTGGCACCCGAAATCAAACGACACGACGGGAAGCCCGCCGACATGAATCAAAAGGTCAAAGTTTTCATTCTGCTCGGACAGTCGAACATGGTAGGACTGGGCAAGGTTGCCGGCGCGGAGGGGTCGCTGGAAAACGCGGTGAAGAGCGGGAAGAAGTATCCGTATCTTGTGGATGATGCGGGAAACTGGCTGGAGCGCAAAGATGTTCGCAATGTGCGCGTCATGGTCGGCAGAGGGGGCGGCATGCAGCTCTTCAACAATGAATGGATGACGGTCACGGGCAAAACCATGGGGCCGGAATACGGGATCGGACATCCTGTCGGAAATGCCGTCGAGGCTCCGGTGATGATTCTGAAGAGCTGCATCGGCAACCGCAGCCTCGGCTGGGATCTCCTGCCGCCGGGCAGCGAACGGTATGAGTTCGAAGGGAAGGTTTACGCCGGCTACAAGGATCGGCCGGATTCCTGGGCGATGGACCCGGCCAAAGGCAAGGCGACCGAGCCGCCGCCGTGGCTGGATAAAACCGGCAAGCCCATTGATTGGTATGCGGGCAAGCAATACGATGACGACATTGCCAACGCAAAAAAGGTGCTGTCGGAACTCGACAAATATTACCCTGGGGCGACGAAGTACGAAGTCGCTGGTTTCTTCTTTTGGCAGGGCGAAAAGGACGGCGGCAACGCCGGGCACGCGGGTAAATACGAAGAGAACCTCGTGCGGTTCATCAAACAGTTGCGGAAGGACTTCGAAGCTCCGGACGCGAAGTTTGTGCTCGCTACCCTCGGCGAATCCACGAAGGGCAGCACGGGTAATGGCGGTAAGGTGCTTGATGCCCAACTCGCCGTGGACGGCACAGCCGGAAAGTATCCGGAGTTCAAAGGCAATGTGGCCACGGTGTATGCCAATCCTTTGTCGCTCGGCGGCAGCGGAAACGGCCACTACAATGGCAATGCCGAAACCTATATGAATGTGGGAGAAGCTATGGGGCAGGCGATGGCGGGACTGCTGCAATCCAAGTAACCGATGAGCATCCGGAACCTACCGATTATTGGAATCTCCTGCGTCGTCATGGCGCTCGGCATTACAAGGGCGACGGCGGCCAGCGCAAAGGCAGCGGAGACGCCGCTGACCGCAGCGGGGCAGAAGCTCGAGGCGCAATACGCCGCGCAGCTCAAGGCTCTGCGGGCGGACATTGAGAAGGCGTTGCCGAAGATTGATGAGCGGCAGACGGTTGCGATCCAGAAGGCTCGTGACGCGGTCAGGAAGTCGGAAGCGGAGGCGAACGCGGCGCAGCAATCCGTGGGCAAGATCCAGACGGCAAAAGCGTTGGTGGATCACGCCAAGGGCAAGTGGATCGGCGGTGCCGAGAAGGGAATTGCCCAGGCTGAGGCGGCTTTGAAAAAGGCGACCACGGAGACTGAGCGCGAAGCGGCGACCAAAGAACTGGCCAAGTGGCAGGCGAACAAAGCAGACGGGATGAAAGCCCTCAAGGAGCGCCAGGATGCGTTGGACAAGGCGAAGACCGACGAGCCGAAATTGACCCGGGAGAATCAGGCGGCTCAGGCAGCTTTGGCTCAGGCGCGAGCCAGTGAACTTTGGGCAGCCACGGCTCTCCTGACTGCTGTGGGGCCTATCCTGACGAGCGATAAACTGGACGCTAAACTCGTCAAAGGAGCCGTGCTGGCCGGGGCGACGCCGCGAGGATTGGCCGAGTTCGCCCAGCAAGGCAAGGAGCAGGAAACCGTGTTGGAGAAGCTTCTGGCCGACGCTGCTTTGATGAAGCAGATGCTTGAAGCCGGTGGAGCCAAGTTCAGCAAGTACGGGCGGGCGATGGAAATTTACACGGCCATCCAGAAGGCCAGCCCGAAGGCCCGCGAGGGAACTTTGCAGCGTCTGGCGCTGGCCGTCAGTCTGGAACACGCGAAGCCGATTGAGCAGAGCAGCGCCAATGATCAAACCAATGCGGCGGCTACTGTAGATCCGGTGAAGCGGTACCAGCACTATGAGAAAGCCTACCTTGATGGCGAACTGGATACTGCTTTCAAAAACCAGACCGTCTGGGAGCAGCGGATGGTCGTGGACTGCGATGCGCCGGACCAGATTCTGGCGTGGGGTCGGGATATGCTGCGCAACTACCGGCCCGACCACATTTACAACGCGGAATATGGCTGGCGCTATTCGGGCACCGTCAGGACCGAGGTGCAATACGGTTCGCAAAACGTGAAGGACGATCTCCCTTCGCTGCACAACTATCAGAACATCATCAGGAATGGCGGCGTATGTGGCCGGCGGGCGTTCTTTGGGCGTTTTATCCTGCAAAGCTTTGGCATCCCGACATGGGGCGTGACCCAGCATAAACATGCCGCGGTGAGTCATTGGACACCGAAAGGCTGGATGGTCAATCTCGGCGCGGGCTTTGAGCACAGTTGGTGGGACAAGGATGAGGTTTCGCGCAGTGGCGCGGACTTCCTCCTGGAGACACAGGCGCGGGCCCATGGGCAGGATTACTGGAAGGTGTTGCGGGCGCAGTGGATCAGCCACGTTCTTGGCGAGCCGGCATACAACGACCGCAAGGGCGTTGCCGGCGGATTCTGGAGCAGCGTCGCTCATCATCAAACGGTGGCCCTCGCGTCCACGGCTGTTGGGTTAGGACCGCTCGGCCAGGAACTTGGCGAAGCGAATGAGGCGAAGGAAAAACAAAAAATCGAGCAGCCAAAGCTGGCGGACACGGACCAGAAGATCGTCATCGGCCAGAATGGCGTGATCACGATTCCGGCGGTGGCCCACAGCAAGCAGTCGGGTCATTTCGCGGCCATGAAGAGCTTCGCGGGCGGTATGCAATTGCACTGCACCGGCGGGTTCAAGACTGAGTACACGGTGGAGGTGCCTCGTGCCGGCAAGTATGCGTTGACCGCGCGGGTGGTGACGGTGCAAGAGGGGCAGAAATTCCGGGTCGCCGCGAACGATGCAAAGTCGCCCGTCGAAATCGCGGTGCCCTACACCATCGGCAAGTGGCAGATGACCACGCCGGTCGAACTCGCCCTGGTCGGCGGGAAGAATGTGCTCCACTTCACGCTCGTGGACGGCAGCCGCGGAGTGAGCATTAAGGAGTTCACTCTGACCCCGATGAAGTAACACAAAGCAAAAACCAACATCATGAATCCCACCAACATGAAAACGCAGAACCCGAACAGACGCTCCTCACCTCGTGCCCCCTGGAGAAACCATCTCACAGCTACCGCCGCCCTCGTGCTGCTGCTCGGCATCGGTGTGCAGGCCCGCACCTGGACCAGCTCGGACGGAGCGAAGACCTTTGAGGGAGAACTGAAATCGTATGACCCGGCCACCGGCATCGTCAACGTGACTCAGCCGAACGGAAAGGTGATGAAGTTTCAGCAGGACAAACTCTCCGCAGCGGACATCGAGTTCCTGAAGGAGAAGGGCAAAACAGACGCTCCTGCCGCTGGCAAGCCGGGGACGGTGAAGCCCGGCATTGATCCCGGCAAGCTGTTGGAAAGGTCCGATGGAAAGGCCGCAGACATGGCGAAGCCGGTGCAGGTGTTCATTCTGCTCGGGCAGTCGAACATGGTGGGACTCGGCAAGATAGCCGGCGGCGATGGTTCGCTGGAGTTCGCAGTGAAGGAAAAGAAAAAGTATCCCTACCTCGTGGAAGATGACGGCAAGTGGGTGGAGCGGAAGGATGTCCGCTTCGTGCGCATGATGCAGGGCAAGGGTCTGCTGAACAACGAATGGATGTCCGTGACCGGCAAAACCATGGGGCCAGAATTCGGGATCGGCCATCCGCTTGGAAATGCCGTCGAGGCCCCCGTGATGATTCTAAAGAGCTGCATCGGCAACCGCAGCCTCGGCTGGGATTTGCTGCCGCCGGGCAGTGAGCCCTATGAGTTCGAGGGCAAGCAGCAACCTGGATACCGTGGCACCCCGGCGGACCCCAAGGGCAATGGCCAGAAGGTTGAAGGCACTTGGTATGCCGGCAAACAGTATGATGACGACACCGAGGACGCTAAAAAAGTCCTGGCCGATCTCGCCAAACACTACCCTGGAGCCACCAAGCACGAAGTGACTGGATTCTTCTTCTGGCAGGGCGAGAAGGACGGCGGCAGCGCGGCCCACGCGGCCAAATACGAGGAAAATCTCGTCCGGTTCATCAAACAGTTGCGCAAAGACTTCGAGTCTCCCAACGCGAAGTTCGTGCTCGCCACCCTGGGCGAAGCCAAGAAGGGCAGCGGCGGAAACGGAGGTAAAGTCCTCGATGCCCAACTGGCCGTGGACGGCACAGCCGGAAAGTATCCGGAGTTCAAAGGCAATGTGGCCACAGTCTATGCCAATCCCTTGTCGCTAGGCGGCAGCGGAAACAGTCACTACAACGGCAACGCTGAAACCTACATGTATGTCGGCGAAGCCATGGGCATGGCCTTGGTGGAACTGCTGAAGCAGTAGAAGCCTGTGCTGAGTTTTGGAGGTAACATTTCTCAGTCTGAACCCAGTATGTTCGTGAAATTCATCACCGCATCCCGCCCCGCCACGCTGGCCGTGCGGGTCTTCATCCTCGTGGTCCTCACGATGGCGATCTCAACTGCGTCGGCGGGAACCATGTCCACCAGCTCCAGCGCCCCTGCGGTGAACGGATTCGACATCGCGAATCTCGGGGCTCGGGCCGGAGAGGACAAATTTTGGGCTGAAGGCGGCACTACCGCTGGCAGTGCGCATGGCCAGACCTTTCGCACGGGCAGTGCGGCTCTTTGGCTGCGGTCTGTCACTTACAGGATCAATTCCGGCAACGAGGCCGACCCGACGAAGACTTACGTCGTGCGCATCGGCAGGGTCTCGGGCACCACGTTCACACAGCTTCACACGGAGACGTTCACCCAGAGCATCCAGTGGCTGGAAAATCGCTACATGACGTGGACCTTCACTACACCGGTGCTGCTCACCGGGGATAGCACTTACGGCCTGGATATTGGCATGACGAACAGCACCTCGGCGTGGCAAACAGGCATTCCCTACCTGCAACTCACGGCCAATGAATACCTCGGCGGTCAATCCTACACTTCTGGCACGGCCACGGCTGGAGTGGGCAACAATACGCTGACCTACACGGTGGACCGGGACCGGCATTTCCATCTGGACCTCGCCGCGCCCACGGGCACGCCGCTGGCCTTCATCGCGGGGAATCCGCCGGACGGCACGGGCGGCAACATCGTCCGCCCGCAGGTGGTGGCCACGTTCAATCAGAACCTTGCCAAAGCCGCAGGGAGCATCGTCATCCGCAACATCACGAACACTTCCGCCATCACCAGCGTCACCGTTCCCATCACCGACCCGCGCATCACGATCTCCGGCAACAACCTCTTCATCGCCACGCCCGGCTTGTTCAATTGGGGCATCAAGTACGCCGTCCGCATCTCCTCCGGCGCGCTGCTCGGCGATGGCGGCGTCGCCTTTCCCGGCTGGGCCGACGATACGACGTGGAATTTCAACATGGCCGCTGCAGACCCGTTGCTCTCCGCCATCGCGGCGCTGAAAAATCACATCATTGGCACCACCGTTCTCACCGTTGCACAGATCGCCACTCACAGCGTGACGCTGGCGAACGAGCGAGCCCGCTACGGCGACAATGCGGCGAACATCACCGCGCTCTTCGACCTGATCAAAACCTACGACACCGAAGTCGGCCCGCTGTGGAATGTCGGCGGTGATCTGGACCGCGACCTGGAGGCCGATGACGTGCCGTGGACGATCTATCGCACCATGCAGGGCATCATGGATCACATTTACAACGCGCCCACGCTGGCGCAGCACGAAGCATTGCTCACCGGCTACAAGTTTGGCAGTTCATCGCGCTTCCCCGGGAGCTGCGCCACGCCGCCCGTTGGCCAGACCCGCACCGTGGCCATCAACGCCAGCTTCCCCGATACCTTTGGCCGCACCACGCAGGGTTGGGGCGATCCTGCGCGGAAGCCCACGGGCACTTATCTCGCGCCGGGCACCATCGCTACCGTCACGGTGCCGGCGGCCCTCGTCGGCCAGGGCTACAAAATCCGCGTGGGCGCGCATTCCTGGGATCACTCCAATCGCCCGAACGTCAAAAGGCTGGATCGCTGCACGCTGCTCTACGACATTGATGCCACCACTACCAGAATCGCCAGCCCGCTCGGTGGCGGAATTTACATCGAAGTCCCAAGGAACAGAAACGCCGGCGTCGTCAATGTCACGATCGTCGGCGCAGCGCGCTCCCCCTTTTTCTCGGCGAAGAGCTTTCACCGAACTACAGCAGCGGAGTGGACTACGGAACGCACCCACCCCGGACCGTGGGCCGATTTTCAGTCGGAGAAATTCATGTTCCAGGTGCCGCGCAGTTGGATCTACGCCTACGCCGATCCCACTGCGGTGATGGCCAACTGGGATAAAGCCATGGACGCCATGAACGACCTCATGGGTTTCCCGCAAAGTCGCGGCAAGGAAACGATGTATGACCAGGTGGATGTCCAACTGCGCGCCTCCGTCTATGCGCCGGGCTACCCTGCGGTGAATGCCAGCTACAATCCCTCCACCTCCTACAACGGCAACTCCACGCACTACCTCCTGACCGGCCCGCAGAACGCGCCGGACTATGAATTTCACGAAGCCGGGCACGGCTACGGTTTTCCGAAATTTGCCGGGGAGACCGAAAGCACGGTGAACCTGCTGCACATCGCCGTGCAGACCCAGAAGTTCGGCAAGACGTTTGATCAGGCGCTGCGCGAATCCAACGGCTACAACTCCTTCTGCACGCTGCCCAACACCGCCGTCGTCTGGATGACGAGCTTCAATTTCTCGCCCGAGGAGGATCCGATGGACGACTGGGAGAAAGCCTATCAGCCCCAGGGCCACGCCAAGTTCGCCGACCTCGCGCGCCTCTTCGGCTGGGACGGGCTGAACGACTTCTGGTATTACTACAACGACAAGGACGACAAAGGCCAGACCTACTCCGAAGCCACCGACGACCTCCTGCTCCAGCTCTGCAAATCCTACGGCAAAGACGTGCGCCCCATGATGCACTTCTGGGGAACTTTTCCCACCGCCGCCGCCGACGTCACCAGCCTGCGCAACTCCATCACTGCCGCGCGCCTCAAGGCACCGGTCGAAATCTACGACCGCATCCTCCAATACAAAGCCCTCATCCCGACCAACAACGCCACCTTTCGCACCTGGTGTACCAGTTGGTGGGGCGGCACCGCTCCCAGCATCACTGGCTACGGTGTGGAACGTGAACACGCCCGCCAGTGGAGCACCACCCTGCAAAATGGCACCGCCCCGCAGACCCGGTTCCCCAACGAAATCTACAACGAAGCCGCCGCCGCTGAAGTCCACGCCCGCGTGCAGGAAATTCTCGATCTTTACTATCCCTCCGGACGCCCCACCGACTACGCCGCATGGGACGCCAATTATCCCGGCGTGGACCTGAGCAACCCCAACGCCGACCTGGACCGCGATGGCATGAGCAATGACCACGAGCGCATCTGGGGCCTTGACCCCACCAGTCCCGCTTCATTCAAGCCTATCACCAACATTGCCGCCATCCGGTCTAACGGCAACCTTACCTACACCCGCCGCACCACTACCCTCACCGGCCTCACATACACCGTGTGGACCTCCACCAATCTCACCACTTGGACGCAGGACTCCGGCGCGACACAGACCATAAACTCCACCGTGGCCAACGTCCAAACTGTGACCGTCAAACTCAGCGCTGCGCTGCTCACCCAGCCCAGGCGCTTCGTCCGCGTGCAGGCCGCGCCTTGAGAAACAACAACCCACGAAATGTCACCACGATGCACAAACGCTCTTTGACCCTCCTCACCACATTACTTATGAGCGTCTCCGCTTTATCAGCCGACGACCAGGTCGAGTTTCAAACTCTTCGCGGCCGGGCGGAAAGTGGCGATGTCGCGGCGCAGGCCGCGCTGGCTGTTCGCTACCGCGATGGAAAGGGCGTCACCAAAGACGATGCGCTGGCGATGCAGTGGGCGCATCGCGCGGCGGACAAAGGCAACGCCGACGCGATGGATTTTGTCGGCTTTGCGCATCTGCGTGGTGCGGTGGTCGAGCGCAGTCCAGAGATCGCGTTCGGCTATTTCAAAGCGGCGGCCCGGGAATCATCGGCGGCGGCATTCAATCTCGGCCAGTGCTACTTCGGCGCACAAGGCACGGAGCAGGACATCCCGAAGGCGCTCGACTGGTGGAAAAAAGCAGCGGCGAAAGGCCACGGTCGCGCGGCTTCCACGGCGGCGATGGCGCTGCTCTCCGGCGAAGGCGTCGCGTCGAATGCAACGGAAGCGCGGCGGCTGGCGGAGCGGGCGGCGGAGTTGAACGATCCCTCAGGCCTCGTGGTGCTGGGTGAAATGCAATTTCAAGCCGGCGAACTCGAGGCGGCGAAAGCGAACTGGACGAAGGCCTCGAAACTCCAACCCACCGGTGCCACCGGGCATCCCGCGCAACCCTCCGGCAACGCCTCGGCCCAGCAGGGTGCGGATCTTTTGAAGCTCATCGAATACCGGCAGCGAAAAAGCGAGCCGGGCAAGTTCGCCTTCGTGCAAATGCCTCACATCAATCAGGGCTACAACAACTGCGGCTCCACCGCCTGCGCCACTTTCGCCCGCTTTCAGGGCGCGAAGCTCGGCGGCTGGGATTTCAAAAAACTCTGCCCGTCGCCCCTCGGCACCGGCACCGACTGGGGCCACCTGCTGGATGCCTCGAAAAAGATCGGCCAGAAGTGGAAGCTCATCACCTTCACGCCGGACGATGCGGGTTTTGATCAAGCCACCACCTCTCTGAAAAGCGAACTCGATGCCCGACGGCCCGTCGTCGTGGACTTCAAATACATCGGCCCGCAATACCCCGGCGGCAGCGCCGGCCACACGCTCAGCGTCTGCGGCTACATCGCGGCGGAGAACCTCTACATCCTTTGCAATCCCGCCGTCGCCACGCCTGGCCTCCAGCTCATCACCGCCGCCGACCTCAAGGACTTCTGGCGTTCCGACCACTACGGCGCGCTTTCCAAAGGAGTGCTCTCCCGGCCCGCCTTCGTCATGGAAAAGCCGTGATGTTATGAGCCACACCCATAAAGTTTACGATGTCATCGTCGTCGGTGGCGGGCACAATGGGCTGGTGGCGGCGAGCTATCTGGCTATGGCAGGGAAAACGGTTCTCCTTCTGGAAGCGCATGACGAACTCGGTGGCGCCACCACCAGCGTGAAACCATTTCCCGAATACGATGCCCGGCTATCGCGCTATTCTTATCTGGTTTCGCTGCTGCCCGATCAAATCGTCGCTGATTTGGGAATCAACTTTAAAACCCTCGAACGTTCCGTCTCATCCTACACGCCATATCGCCGGGAGGGTCGAGATGATGGACTTTTGGTTTCGAAGGAATGGAATGAACCGACCGCAAGCAGTTTCCATCGGCTGACAGGATCGGATCGGGAAGGCCTCGCCTGGCGCGGGTTTTATGCCGGGATCGCCGAGCTGGCCCAACGCCTTGCCCCCTCCATGCTCAAGCCGCTCAAGAGCGCGGCTGAACTCAAATCCGAAATTGGCTTGCCTGAGGTATGGCGAAATTTGATGGAGATCCCTATCGGAGAGGTTATTCGCGAACGATTCAGTGACGACATTGTGCGGGGCGTGGTTTTGACCGACGCGCTGATCGGAACTTTCGTTTCGGCTGATGACCTGCAGGCCAATCGTTGCTTCCTCTATCACCTGATTGGCAACGGCACCGGGCAGTGGCGCGTGCCGCAGGGTGGAATGGGCGCTTTGGTCAAGGAGTTGCATCGCATCGCCACCCTGCAGGGTGTGGAGATCAAGCTCCGATCAAAGGTGGCCGCGCTGGAAAGCGGGCCTGCGGGCGTCCGCATTGAAACGGAATCCGGCCACGCCTATGCCGCAAAAGACCTGCTCTTTGCCGCCGCACCCCAACATCTGGCTCGTTTGCGCGGACGCACAATTCCTGAGTCTCTGGAGGGATCACAACTGAAAATCAACATGCTCGTGTCGCGCCTGCCCCGCCTCAGGTCAGGTGTGGATCCACGACTCGCCTTCGGTGGCACGTTTCACGTCAATGAAAGCTATTCCCAATTGGAAGCCGCCTTCACTCGCGCTCGCGACGGAGAAATGCCACAGCCGCTGCCGCTGGAGCTGTATTGCCACACCCTGACCGATCCCACCATCCTGTCCTCAGAGTTGATCGAGAAGGGTTTTCAAACGCTCACTCTATTTGGAATTCATACCCCCGCGCGACTCTTCGATGCCGATCCCGAGCGCGCCAAAGCACTGGCCACGGAGCGCGCCATCGCCAGCCTGAATCAATATTTGCTTGATCCCATCGAATCCGTCCTCGCCCCATGCCGCGATGGCTCACTGGCGATCGAAGTGAAATCGCCTAGCGACCTGGAGAAGGATGTCTCTTTGCCGCGTGGAAATATATTTCACCGCGACCTGGATTTTCCCTTCCTTGACGGCGCTGCGGAGGGCGGTGGTCACCAGCGCTGGGGTGGGGAAACGGATGATCCGCATATTTATCTCGCTGGCGCAGGAGCCCGTCGCGGCGGTGGTGTCAGCGGCATCGCCGGCCATAATGCGGCGATGGCGTTGCTGGCAAAAGCTTAGTCTTATCCTATGAAATACAAATCTGTCCTCACGACCTCCGGCAATAAGAGCGAGCACTATGGATTGATGGACCAGAACGAGTGCTTCGCCGAAATGACCGGGTGCTGTTTTGGGTCGAATAATTTCTACCTGTTCGTTACTGGCGGGATGAAGCATGTGACCCCGGAAATCTTCGCGCTGCTTCCCGGGTAATCTCCGTCTAAAGTGAAAGCCAAACCGTGAACCGCATTCTCACTCTAAGCATTATTTTCTTCGTCGCTCTCGCCCATGCAGAGGGCGATGGCGATGGTGTGAATACGTCCGCACTCGCCGTTTCTCAGCCCGTAGCAGGCAAACTTCTGGATCAGTATTGCTTCTCCTGTCATGACGAGGACACGCAAAAGGGCGACATTCGCCTCGATCAACTTGAGAAGCTCTCACTGGATGTCCGGCTCGATCTGATGAACAAGATGCAGGAGCAGGTGTATCTTAAGCAGATGCCTCCGTCGAAAGCGAAGAGTCAGCTTTCGGAAGAGGACCGTAAGGAGTTGAGCGCGTGGCTGCGGAATGAATTGCACGCCCAAAATGCCTCGAAGCTGGAAGACAAACTGCGATATCCTTCCTACGGCAACTATGTTGATCACGAGATGTTGTTCAGCGGAAAAATTGTTGAAGCGGCCTTTACGCCAGCACGGCGATGGTTGGTGAGTCCGCAGATTTTCGAGCAGCGCGTGCTCGACGTGTTCGGACTGGAGGGCAAGGAACGGGAACGTGGCCTCGACGGGGTCACCAACCCTTTTCTGTTGTCGGATGCTTCCGGAGTTCGCGACTACGATAACGCCGTGCTCGATGGCGGCAACCTGCTGGTGATGCTCACCAATGCGGAGTGGATCTCCAACAAGCAGATCCGGCCGGCACGCGTGAAAAACGGCGAACTCGGTGCCAATGACTTTCCCGATCCGAAGGACAAATGGTCTCCAAAGCAGACGCCGCCAGCATTCGAGGCGATCATCCTCAAAAAGTCAGCGCCAACAGAGGCGGAAATGGCCGAGGCCATCAGCGAGCAATTTCACCGCGTGCTTCGGCGCAACCCGACTGGAGCTGAGTCGGCCACGTATCTGGCGCTGACCCGTTCCGCCATCGGCCTGGCAGGCAACACGGAAGGACTCCGCCAGGTGCTGAAGACGATCCTTTTGGAATCCGAGTTCCTCTATCGCCTTGAGTTCGGCTCCGGGGAAACTGACCGCTCCGGGAGAAAACTGCTATCGCCCCGCGAGGCCGCCTATGCCATTTCCTACGCGATGGGTGACCGTGGGCCTGATGCCGGGCTGCTTCACGCCGCAGCAGAGGGACGGCTAACCACCCGCGAGGACTACAAGCGTGAGGTTTTGCGCCTGTTGGCTGACCAGACCTATTACTCGGGGCAGATCGACCCGAGCCTAAGCGGTATGCACATTAAGTCTCCCACCGTTGCGCACCCCCGGATCGCAAGGTTCTTCCGAGAGTTTTTTGGCTATCCGGGCGCGATCAGGGTATTTAAGGATGTCGAGCGGGGCGGGGAATACTACAGAAATCCCGATCGCGGCACGCTGGCAACGCCTGGATTTCTCGTCAACGAGGCCGACATGATCGTGGACTGGTGTGTCGAGAAAGATCATGACGTTTTCGCCACCCTGCTCACTACCGACAAGTTCTTTGTCTTTCGGAATCTTGATGACAAGGCCGGCACCGCAATCATCGAAAAATGGCGAAACGTCTATGAGCAACTCAAAAACACCGATTGGAGGACGGATCCGGAAAAAGTCGTGAGGGAAAACGAGGAGCTGCTCAAGCCCCTGGGCATCAATGTTGGCGGGGAGAATAGTAAGGGTGCCCATGCGAACACCCTGATGAGGTGCATGACGCACTTCGAGTTCACCTTCGGCAGGGGCAATACGCCGTTTACGGTTTTTCCCTGGCAGCACGGCAACACCTACTGGCATTCTCCGAGCTATAATCTGCCTTCCCCTCCAGGAGGCGGCGGCAGGTATGGCGAAGACCAACTTCTCGACTACTCGCCCGTCCAGCCCTTCAAACTGGAGAACCGCAAAGGCATTCTCACGCATCCCGCCTGGCTGATCGCCCATTCCCAAAATACCCAGACTGATCCAGTCAAACGCGGACGATGGGTGCGCGAGAAACTACTCGCAGGACGCGTGCCTGATATCCCAATCACCGTTGATGCTGTCGTCCCCGAGGATCACCAAAAAACCCTCCGCGCGCGTCTCGAAAAGGTGACCGCGGCGCAGGAGTGCATCAAATGTCACCAGTATATGAACCCGCTGGGCGTTCCCTTCGAGATTTACGACGACTTCGGCCGATTCCGCACAGTGGAACCACTCGAATATCCAGAGAACGTGATCAGCAAGGGAAGGGACTCCAATCTTTACAAGACCCTCCCCATCGCCCCGCATGGGCTGTTGGATAGCACGGGTGACCCCGCGCTGGACGGCGAAGTTACTGATGCAATGGACATGATCGGGCGGCTGGCAAAATCCGCACGTGTCCGTCAGTCCATCATCCGCTATGCCTTCCGCTTCTACATGGGGCGCAATGAAATGCTTTCCGACTCAAAGTCCCTGATCGCCGCCGACCATGCCTATGTCGAGAGCGGCGGCAGTTTCAAGGCGCTCATCGTTTCCCTGCTTACTTCGGATTCGTTCTTGTATCGAAAGTAGCTGCAAGGGCCATCTCTCAATTTCATTACTTAGACCAACCAGAACACTTCACCGCCGGGAACGGAACCAAACAAAATGAACACCAGACGCGACTTCATCAGAAACGCCTTTGTCGCCATGGGGGGATGCTCCCTGCCCGGTATGCACCCCGGGCTCTCAGCCGCGGAGTTGAATATAACCCCTGCCGGGACCCCGCCGATGCGCTTCATTTTCATGCACCGCGGCAACGGCCTGTTTCCCAGGGTGTTGGTGCCGCCATCCTTCGGAAAAAAGGAGATGGACATGGAGAGCCGGAATGCCCCTCACGAAGTTGATCTGGATGGTCACCAACTTCCCGAGTGGATGAGCCCGCTGGAAGCTCACAAGGACAACCTGACCATTCTTCAGGGGTTGTCCGGCAAGATGTGCACCACCGGCCATCACTCCTGGTGTTCTTCGCTCGGAGTTTATAAGGCAAACGAACGGGCCGGTTCCATAAAGTGGGCCACCGTGGATTTCGAGTTGGCCAGGCTCTATCCCTCTCCCATGGAGCACATTGAGCTGGCCTGTTTCCCCACGGATGGGGGGAATGCGAGGGGTAGTCTCGATGGCATTGCAAAGGGGTTTTCCGCCCGTGGACCTCAGCAGCCCAACTACGCGTTCGGCGGACCGGGCATCGCGGTGGACGAGATATTCAAGTCGGTCTCGGCCAACAAGAATGATCAGATCAAGTATCAACTCGAGCGCCGGGTTCTGGAATTCGCGGCTGGCAACCAGGCTGAACTCGCAAAACATCTCGCCGGTATCGAGAAACAAAAGGTCGGGAATTACGCAAACTCCCTCGAGGAAATCAGAGAGAGGGACCGGAAGATTGACCTCATGGCCGACGTCGTCCGCCGCCATGTTCCCAGGCTGGAAAGCAAGTATCTGT
>JANOZA010000384.1:0-5224 GCA_031429155.1 Verrucomicrobiota bacterium
TGGATATCGGTCACCGCCAGCATGAATCCCTCCGTGCTGAGCCGCAGGTCGAGGCGCTCGGCAATGCTGTCACCGACGCTCCACCGGGGCGTCACTTCGTGCGCGTTGTGGGTGCGGTCTCCAGCCTTTCCGGTGATTTGCAGGCGACCGTTCCATGGCTTCGCATCGGCAGCGGCACGGACAATGATGACGCCGGAGGAAAGACCCGGCGGCACCGTTGTATCCGCTGCGGTAACGTCGGCTGGCAATCCCTCGACATGCAGCGAAACCGGTTCATCGAATCCATCGTTTCGGAGCACCGCGACACTTATGGCGGCGCTGCCATTGCGGCGCAGCAGCGGCGTGCAGCGCAGTGCGTTCTTGCCATTCGTTGCCGGGCTCTGCGGCATGGCCAGCAGAGTGAAGTCGGGCTTCGTCTCCCGCAGTCGCAGGCGGTAACGCCCGCCAGTTTGAAAGCGGTCGCCTACGAAGATGCGATACGACACGCCTTCATCGCACACGATGCGTCCGGACGGATCGCGCGTTCCCAGGCGAAAGTCTTCACTGCCGCCCGGTCCAGCGGTGTCGTCGAATTCTCCGGCGCCGCTGCTTGTCTCTTTGCCCTGCGCATCTTTGGTGACCTTCTGCACAACGATGAAGGGATCAGACGGCTCGCCAAGGCGATGCGAAAGGACTTCGATGATAACTGCCTGACCATTCGCGCCGGAGAACGTGAACCAGTCGTCATCCAGTTTGCCTGAGACTTCAGCCGGGATCGTGAGCGGCTGCGCGGCGGAGTCTGCATCGTTCGGCTCCTTCTCTTCGGTTGTTGCAGCCGGTAACGCGAGCACGGCACCTGCCATCGGCACCGGCGTTGGCAGGGCAGGGGATTCCTGCGGAGAGGAAACGGTGAGCTGGTAGCGGTGAGCCGCGCCTCCCGCCCATGCGAGGTCGTGCAGTTCGGCAGTGTATTCGCCTTCCGCAGGGGCGGTGAAGGTCAGGGCCGGATCGCGGTCGAGGGTGCTCTCGACGCGCACGAGTTCCAGGCCGGTAGCGTTACGGATGCTCAGAGTGGCATTCAGAGGAGAATCAATGCGCTGGGCGGCACAGTCGAGGCGGACGGCCTGATCTTTAGCCGCCTTGAATCGAAAGAAGTCAGAAGCGTCGGCATCCGCGGTGCCGTTGACCGTCACCGGCAGAGTCAGCACGGCGGCGGTAGAACGCGTGTGGTTGGCGGCAGGCTCCGTGATTTCAGGCAGCGCGCCCGTCACAAAGACGGAACTGTTGGAAATGCCGAAGCGCCCGGATGCCCGGATTTCGTGCAAGCCTTGAGGCACCGATGCGTCGAGCGTTAGCTTGAACTTCGCGCCTTCGACGTGCGCGGCTTTGATTCCGGGATGGGAGCAGTGCAGTTCCTTCACTTCATCAAGGTCCGCGCCGGTGAGCGTAATCTCCACCTCCGTGCCGGCTTTGGCCCCGGAAGGAAAGACGGCATCGAGCCGCGCCGCGGGCAACTGGGCTGCGGCGGGAAGGGTGAGGCTCCACAGCAGGGCAAGGGGTCGCAAAGTCATTGGCTCAATGATTGAAGAGAAACTCCTTTGAGTTCATGAGCGCCCAGACAAGATCCTCCCAGGCGGCGGGCTTGCCTTCGTGCGACGTCAGATAGGACGCGGATTTAGCGGTCTCTTCGCCGCTGGGCGGGCGGGCGTGGGTGGTGAGGAAGAGACGGTGGACGCGCTGATCCACGGGCTGGGTGTCTTTGGCCAGAGAGGCCGCGCGACCTTCGCCGCTCGTGATCTTCTCCTGCACGTTCTTCGAGTTCAGCAGGTGCAGGCTCTGCGCGAGACTGCTGTCCATCGTGCGCTCGCATTCGCAGGCGCTGGTATTGTCCGGACGGCCGAAGACGGTGAGGAAATAATTGCCGGCGTTGAAGCTGTCATCCGGCAGCGCGACGGCGCGGGCGCCCGCCGGCTGGCCGGGAAACTTCGTGGGAACGCCGGAGACGGTATCTATGGCATCGAGGAGAACTTCCGCCGGCAGACGGCGCGGGAAGAAGCGGCTGTAGTTCTGCCGGTCGGCGGCGTTGTATTCGTTTGGCAGGCTGCTGAGTTGATAAGTCGTGCTGTTGCAGATGGCGCGGACGAGAGCCTTCAGGTCGAAGTGCGTTTCGGCGAAGTGCGCGGCAAGCGCGTCCATTAGCGCAGGATTCGTGGAGGGATTCGTGACGCGGAGATCGTCCTCCGGTTCGACGAGGCCGCGTCCGAGAAAGTGCTTCCAGTAACGGTTCACGAGCACGCGGGCGAAGAATGGATTCTCAGGTGCCGTCAGCCACGAAGCGAGCGCGCGGCGCGGGTCGTCCTGCGGTTTCAAGTCCAGCACGGGACTGCCAAGCGGAGTGGGCTTCACGGGCTTCTGCGTCTTTATATTCACCGCAGAAGCCTCCCCCCACTTGTGGAAGACGGCTTCCTCGCCGGGCTCGTCGGCGGGCTTGCGGCCGATGGTGGAGAAGAACGCGGCGAATCCGTAGTAGTCTTGCTGGCTCCACTTTTCGTAAGGGTGATGATGGCACTGCGCGCACTGGAGCCGCTGGCCGCAGAAGACCTGAGCGACGTCCTCGAGTTGCTCCTGCTGCTTCGTCACTGCTCGATACCACGCAGACGGCGGGTTGGCGCTGATGGTGCCGGAGGCGGAAAGGATCGCGCGGGCGAACTGGTCGTAGGGCACGTTGCGGTTCAGGTTGTCGCGCAGCCAGGCATAGAAGGCGTAAGTGGCGTGCGGCTGGCTGGCGCCGCGTTTGTTACGGAGAAGTCCGGACCACTTTGAAGCGAAGTATTCCGCGTAATCGGTGGTGGCGAGCAGGCGGTCCACGAGAGCAGCGCGTTTGTCCGGGCTGGCGTTGGCGGGGAAAGCTTCGGCTTCTTCGGAAGTCGGCAGCCGGCCGGCGATGTCGAGCGTGACGCGGCGGAGAAACGTGGAGTCGTCGCACACGGCGCTGGGCGGAAGCCCGAGCGTGCGGAGTTTGGCGAAGACGTGCTTGTCCACGAAATTGCGCTCCGGCGGGAATTCCTTGAGCGGCGCGCCCAGCGGCACGGTGGCGCGGAAGACGCCGACCATTTCCTGGTAACGCACCATGACTGCGGCATCGCCGGTGAGCTTCGCGGACTTCACGAGGCCGCTTTCGCTGACCTCCGCCATGTCGCGGGCGTTACTCTCGTACTTGGCAGTGGTCGTGATGTCGCGCCGCGTGCCGTCGGAATAGGTCGCGAGGACTTGAAGCTGCTGCGTTGTTTCCGGCGCGAGAAGGCGCTCGGCGGGGAAGACAGTGATGCTGACCGGATGCGGATCGTCCGGCTTTCCCTGCGGCATTCCCTGCTCCATCCACCGCACGACCTCAAGGTAATCGGGCGTGCCGCGCTCCATCCGTGCGCCGCCGCCGTGGGGCATCTCGCCGGAGGCTTTGAGCAGGAGCAGGCTGTTCTCGGGGGCCGCGGGGAAGAGTCGCCTGCCGCGCGATTCGTTGACGAGGTGTTCATAGTCCTCACCGGGCTCGAATCCGAGCAGCGAGAGCTTGAAGCCGTTCTGTCCCTCGCTCTTGCCGTGGCAGCCGCCGCTGTTGCAGCCGTACTTCGTGAAGAGAGGGACGATGTCGTGAGTGAAGTGCGCCGGACGCCACGAGGCAGCGCCGGTGACGTTCACGGTCGCGGTCGCGGAAGCGCCCTCGGCAGTGGCCGTGATCATCGCAGTGCCGTCGGCGAGCGGCGTGGCGACGCCAGTGGCGGAAACGGCGACGGCATTCGCCGGCGCGACGGTCCAGGTGACGCCGCGGGTGACATCACGCGGCGGTTTATCCGGCGACGAAGCGGTGACGATGAGTTGAATGGCCGCGTCCTTTCCGGAAAGCACGGCGGGCTTGTCCGCGGGCGCACCGGTGTGCAGTTGCATAGTCGTCTGCGCCTGCGCGGAGGTGATGGCGGCCGCCAGAGTGAGTGAGAGAAACGGTTTCATCCGATCAGCTCCGGCAGAGGTTTGAACTGCTCGTCCACGAGATACCGCGGGCGTCCGCCGAGGTCGGGGACGGTGGCGGCGCGGGTGTCGAGGCCCATGCCGTGATAGAGCGTCGCGAAGACTTCCTGGAAATCCACGGGCCGCGATGCCGCTTCTCCGCCGAGGCGATCCGTGCTTCCGATGACCTGGCCGTGCTTCATGCCTCCGCAGGCGAGGGCCGCGCAGGAAACCCGCGGCCAGTGGTCGCGCCCGCCGTCTTTATTGATCTGCGGGGTGCGGCCAAATTCACCCCAGACCACGACCGTCACATCTTTGTCCAGGCCCGAGGCGTGCAGGTCGTCCACCAGAGAAGTGAGGCCGTTATCCAATTGGGGAAAGACCTCGCGAGCCTGGCCAAAGTTCCGGCCGTGCCAGTCCCAGCGATTGAAGCCGAGGGTCACGCAGCGCACGCCGGCTTCCACGAGACGGCGGGCCATGAGGAACTGCTCGGGGCATTCCGGACCGCCGTCGTCCCGGCACTTCATGGAACCGCCGCC
Organism: Verrucomicrobiota bacterium; assembly: GCA_031429155.1. Classification (GTDB taxonomy): domain Bacteria; phylum Verrucomicrobiota; class Verrucomicrobiia; order Verrucomicrobiales; family V1-33; genus V1-33. The sequence goes on from JANOZA010000384.1 coordinate 4,521, forward strand.
GTAGCGCGCGCGCACTTTCGGGTCCTCCTTGTCCAGGTTCAGCGCCTCAGAGAGTTTGCTGGAAGTCAGCACGCCCATCGCCTGCTGCTGAAAGGCATCCATCGCGTCCATCATGCCCGTCGCGTCCACGTCGCGCCGCAGCGTATCGAAGCTCGTGAGCAGCGCCTTGCGGTCGTGCAGCCGGTCGAGGGTGATGTTGTTTAATACCAAGTCACTCGCGCCGCCGCCGTTGGGCTGGAAAGGCGAGTGCGCGGGGCCAAGGAACCCCGGTTTTCCAGGGTCAGCCCACGCCGCGTGCCCCATCTTCGGCGACAGTCCCACAAAGGCCGGCACGCCGGGCTTCGCCTGTCCGCATACTTTTGAAATCGCCGACCCGATACTCGGCCAGCCGCCCGCGGGCGCATTGTTCTTTGGCCTGCCGGTCAAACATTGATCCGCTGCGTGCTCGCCGGTGGACCCCACGACGCTGCGGATGATCGAGTAGCGGTCCATCGTCGCCGCCATCCTGGGAAACAGCTCGCAAATCTCGATGCCCGGCACGCTGGTCTTGATGGGCTGGAACTCCCCGCGGATCTCCGACGGCGCATCCATCTTCAAGTCCCACATGTCCTGGTGCGGCGGGCCACCGGGCAGGAAGATCATGATGACGGCCTTGTGTCCGCGACGGATGCCGGCTTGGGATTCCGCGCGCAGAAGCTGCGGCA
>JANOZA010000385.1:0-2333 GCA_031429155.1 Verrucomicrobiota bacterium
TGGACCGACGGACGCAAGTCGCCGCACGACGCCCTCACGCAGGCCAGCGCCATTCTCCGCAAGCACCTCGACGTCTTCGACAACTACGACGACAGCCAGTTGGAATTCGAAACGCCGCCGGAAGCTCAGACCGAAGAAAACAGCGAGCTGCGCAAGCTCCTGAATATGTCGGTCAACGAAATCGAGCTCAGCGTCCGCGCCGCCAACTGCCTCAACAACGCCAACATTACCAGCGTTGGTCAGCTCGCCATGAAGAGCGAAGCCGAGATGCTCAAATACCGCAACTTCGGCAAGAAGTCGCTCAACGAGATCAAGGACAAGCTCTCCGAGCTCGGCCTCGGCCTTGGCATGAAGTTCGAAGCCACCCTCATGGAAGCCGGACGTGCCGGCAGCGCCTTCGCCTTCTTCAAGGACGAAGAGGCCCCCGGCGAAGGACTCGGCGGCCTCATCGCTGGCAATATCGGCGAGGACGAAGACGAAGACTAATCCCGCTTTTCCACCCAACATATTATCACATCGCACTTTTTGATTCATGAGACACGGTCGTAAAACAGTGAAACTTCAGCGCCGTCAGGACCACCGCGACGCGCTCCTCGCAAACCTCGTAGTCAGCCTCGTCGAGCACGAGCAGATCAAGACCACGCTGGCCAAAGCCAAAGCCGTCCGTCCGTTCGCGGAAAAGATGGTCACGCTCGGCAAGCGCGGCGACGTTCATGCCCGCCGTATCGCCCTCGGCTACCTCCACAATAAGCCTGCGGTCAGCAAGTTGTTCGCCCAGATTGCTCCTGCAGCCGCCGAACGCAAAGGCGGCTACACCCGCATCACCAAGCTCGGTCAGCGCCACACGGACTCCGCGTCCATGGCCTTCATCGAGTGGGTGGACCGCGTAGCCACCGGCGACGCCCCGGCCGTCGAAGCGCCCGCCGCTGCCGCTGAGGAAAAGCCAAAGAAAGCCGCGCCTAAGAAGAAGGCCGCTGCTGAAACAGGCGACGCTCCGGCCAAGCCGAAGGCGAAAGCCAAGAAGGCCGCCGAGTAATTCCCCGGCTCCCATCTCTTCCCAACGCAAAGGGGCGGTCGCGAGACCGTCCCTTTTTTGTGCCGGAATTTCTGCGGCGTAAAGTCCGGAACTTTCCCCGCTCAAATTCCCCGAAGACCCAGCAGCGCCAGCAGACGCCCCGTCTTTCCCATTTCCCGGCGGTAAGAATAGTAAGTGTCCGGGTGAAGCGCCGTGCAGGTGCCGCAATCATGCACCTGCGCCGCCGGCACCCCGGCTGCCACCGCACCAGCAAGAATCTGCGCGACAAAGTCCACGTCATACTGAGGAACCCGGATGCACGGCCCCAGTTGCACCACCAGATCCTCCGGTCGCGATCCGAACGCATCCCCCATCTGCGCGATGGCCCGGCTCGTGATCCCCAGCGCTGACCCATGCTTCCCTGAATGCAGCAGCGCGACCGCCTGCTTCACCGGATCAACGATGAACACCGGCCCGCAGTCTGCGACGTGAATCCCCAGCAGCAGTCCCGGAACATTCGTCATGAGGCCATCCACACCCGGCGTGTGCCTCGGCGATTCCGCGGTCACTACAGCGACCTCCGCTCCGTGTACCTGCTCCGCAGTGAAGAGGTCTTCGGGACTAAAACCCAGATACTCCACTCCCGCACGATGCACCGGCGCCAGCCGGGCAAGCACCTCCGCCTTCGACAGACAGACATCCACTCCCGGCACCCTTCCTACAAATCCGTGCGCCACGATGTCATCATACACCCGCAGCGCGGGAAACGTCTCAATGAGCAGTGCAGGATCAGGAGTCATGGGTCTGGACGGACACTCCTCTCTGCGGCAACCCGCGCCAGCGGATTTCCGAAGCCGCGCCTCCGGACGACGGGGCCGCCGTTCCAAAGGCAAAAGAATCACCTTGCCCGTATCGGGCGGCGTCCGCTATTGGCTCCCATGTCCAGCCTCCTTCGCCGACTCTGCTTCGCCGCCCTTTTCCTGTTCTCCTGCGGCCACTCCCATGCCGATGACAACCTTCAATGGCTGACGTATCCCGGCGGCGATGGCCCGGGCAAAGGAAAGCGCATCGTGCTCATCGCGGCTGATCAGGAGTATCGCAGCGAGCAGTCCATGCCGATGATGGCGAAGATTCTCAGCACGCATCACGGCTTTGAATGCACGGTGCTCTTCGCGGTGGATGAAAAGGGCGAGGTGGATCCGACGATGCCGGTTTATCCGGAAAAGGGGCAGAAGCTCAGGGAGCACCACATCCCCGGGCTGGAGCAACTCGCGTCGGCGGACCTCGTCATCTTCTTCCCGCGACTTCTGACGCTGCC
>JANOZA010000386.1:0-3894 GCA_031429155.1 Verrucomicrobiota bacterium
GGGCCGTGGCCGGGGCAGATGACGGTGTTGTCAGGCAGCGGGAAGATGCGGCGGCGGTTGCTGGTGAGGGCCTGTTCCCACGACGTGCGCGGCCCGCCCATGCTGCCGGCGAAGATGGCATCGCCGACGATGGCGAGCGGCTGCTCCAGGCCGTTGATGACATAAGTGATCCCGCACTTCGCGTGGCCGGAAGTCTCGCGGGCTTCGATGTGCAGCGCCCCGAGGGTGAAGGTCGCGCCTTCGTCCACCGGGTGTGCGCCGTCGAAGAGTTCGCCGCGGCCCACGATGACCGCAGCGTCCGGGAATTTTTCCCTCAGCACGTCGAGCGCCGCGATGTGATCGGGGTGCGTGTGCGTGATGTAGATCGTCTCCAGCTTGAGCCCGCGCTCGTGAATGGCGGAGATGGCGCCCATGGCATCGGCCCCGGTGTCGAACATCGCCGCGGCGAGCGACGCGGGATCGAACACGAGGTAGCTGTTCACCGTCATGTCGTGCCATGTTGTATTGAACATGAGCAGGCCCTCGACTTTGGCCGGCGCGGGACGCCAGGTTTTCTTGCCGAGGGCAAGCAGGCTGTCGGCATGGAGCGCGAGCAGCGGGGCAACGAGACGGGCGGGGCCTTCGAGCACGCGCCCGTTTTTCATGTCAGTCAGGGCGGCGACTGAAATACCGGCGCGGAACGCGAGGTCTTCGTCCGGGAGGCCGAGCCCCTTTTGGGCCTTGGCGATGATGTCTTCAAAGTTGTCTTCCAGAGGGAGTTGCATGGGGCGCGGGAATAGGCGGGAGTCCCGCGCGCGGCAAGCTGGATATTGCCCGCTGCTATGCGTTGAAGAACCCGGCGAATGCGGCGCGAAGCTGAGCCTGCCATTTTTCCAGAAAGCCGGCGCGGGCGGCGCAGGACCGAAGTTGCTCCACATCGGTCTCGTATCCGGAGAGTTCGGCCTCCAGCGCAGCTCGCGCGGCCTCCACCAGCCGGGATGCGGCCTCCAGTGACTCGCGCGCTTCCATTTCCTCGCCCGCCAGCATGGCTTTGGCCAATGCCGTGGCGGCCTTCTGCTTCCTCGACTGCGCGGCGGCGGCGCGCTGCACGGCGGCGGCCACAGCGGAGAAAAGTTCCATCATCGCTCCGTCCATGACCACCCCCGTGCGGACAGCGGCGGCTTCAGGAAACTCCAGCGAGAGAAGATGCCTCAGACGTTGCGGCAAACTCGTCAGTGTAGCCTGCGCTTCGTTCAGCTCTGCAAACTGCGCCGTGCGCGCCGCCCGCTCTGCATCATCCCCTGCCCCGTCCGGATGCACTGCGGCGGCGGCTTTCTGAAAGGCCGCCCGCACTTCGTCCACACTAAGCAGAGCGCGACGCGGCAGGCCGAGGAGGGCGAAAGCATCCGTCTTCATCACGCCGCGAAACTCTCGCCGCACGAACACGTCACGATGGCGTTCGGATTACTCACCTTGAAGCCCCCACTCTGCAAATCCTCGCTGAAGTCCAGTTCCGATCCGGTGACAAACAGAGCGCTCTTCGGGTCAATGACGACACGCACCCCGGCGCTCTCCACCATGATGTCGCGCTCGGCCGGGCCGTCCACGAGGTCCATCTTATATTGCAGACCCGAGCAGCCGCCGCCGACCACCGCCACGCGCAACGCCCCGTGCTCCTCGCGCCCCTGCTTGCGCAACAATGACGTGAGTTTACCCGACGCGCCGGGCAGCACGCGGATGAGTCGCTCGTTTCCGACCTTGAAATTGACCGCCGGACGGGGCGCGCTGGTGAGTGTGGCCGACATGATTGAAAAAGGCGCTCCGGCGTTCCTCCGGCAGCGTTGACGCACCCTCACCGCGTCACGCCGCCCGTCAACCCGGGCCTCCACTTCATCCGAAGGTGAAAATTCACGCTCTTTGGCGAAAAAGAATGTTGCCGCTGCGGCGCGCGTGCTTACCATGAGCTTTCAGTCACGGCTGAGTTCTCCCGCCTTTCACAACTCCATCAATTCAAACAATTAACACGCCTTAACCAATATGAGTTCCTGCACTGAAAAAGCCTCCGCCCGCAGCGGCCGCCTCCTCCTCGGAGCCACGGGCATCCTCCTCGTCTGTCTCGGCGTTTCCGAAACCAGCAACCTCGACTACAAGGCCAAGAATAGCGGCCTCACCGTAAATCTGGCCAAGAAGACGGAACAGGCCACGCAGCTCACCGGTGAATTGAAAACCGCCAACACGCAGATTGCCAGTCTTACCACCTCGATTCACGACCGTGATGGTCAAATCGTCGTGCTGAACAACAACAAGCTGATGCTAGAATCCAGCCTCGCCGCCACGAAGAAGGAACTCACCACCACCTTTGCCAAGCTCGACGCCAGCATGGCCAGCGAAAAAAGCCTGAATGAAAAACTCGGGCTTGCCGCACGCCTCGAGAAAACTCTGCGGACAGACATCGCTGCCGGCACCGAGCGCGAGAAGTCACTGAAGAGCACCGTTGCCAGCCTTGAAAAAGTAAAAGTAGACCTCAACACCGCGCTCGAAACCCGGGCAAAGATGGTCGCCGACGGCGTCGCCCGCGAGACGAGTCTCAAGGGAGAACTCGCCGCCGTCACCGGACGTGAAACTACACTCAAAGGAAACCTCGGCACGATGGAGAAGGAGAAGTCCGATCTCACCGCCGCCATCGCCGCCCGCACAGCTGAGATCAATGAACTCAAGAAGGGCCTCGATGATCTGAATAAAGCCTACACCAATCAGCAGGACAGCAACAACGCCCTCGCCAAGGAGAAGACCGATCTGATGGGCTCGCGGGAGGCGATGCAGAAGCAGATCAACGAACTCACTGAGCGCCTCAAGGCCCTCTCCGGTGAGAACCAGCAGCAGAAGGGCACCGTAGAGAAACTCCAGCAGGAGCGCAGCGCCCTTTCCAAGGAACAAACCGCTCTGATGCTCCGCGCGACGGAACTCTCCACCCAGCAACAGACCATCAAGGCTGAGCGCGACCAGCTCCAGGGCGCGTGCAATGAACTCGTCGGCAAGCTCGAAGCTCTCACTCAAAAAGTGAAAGGCTTCGAGAAGGACTTCACCGCCCTCAACCTCATCCCCGGCACTGCCGAGACTGCCGTTGTCGCCGGCAAGCAGTAAGTCATCGCGCTTCCATACCACTTTGCGAAATGGCTCCCCACCGGGAGCCATTTTTGTTTTCCGATCCACACTTCCGGGAATAATTATCGCGCCCATCACAGCCCTGGCATTCTGCGCATTCCGGCATTTAGTTTGCGCCCGTCAGCGTTCCCCTCCCCTCCCATGGCCCGCCCCACGAATCTTACCATGTGCTCCTTCTGCGGAAAGAGTCACTCCGAAGTTAGAAAACTCATCGCCGGACCCGGCGTCTATATTTGCGACACCTGCATCGGCGTCTGCAAAGACATCCTCGACAAAGAAATGGGTGCCAGTGAAGAGGAACCGCTGCCGCCATTACCCAAGCTTCTCGTGCCGAAGCCCTCGGAGATTTTCCGGCATCTTGATGACTTCGTGATCGGCCAGGAGCATGCGAAGAAGGTGCTCTCCGTGGCGGTCTACAATCACTACCGCCGCGTGCAGCAAAAAATGGAGGAGGAAGAGCACGGCTCGCCGTTTCACCGTGCCGCACAGAAATTCCCCGACGTCGAGATAGAGAAAAGCAACGTGCTCCTGCTCGGCCCCACCGGATGCGGGAAGACACTGCTCGCCCGCACCCTCGCCCGCATGATGGGCGTGCCATTCACCATCGCGGACGCCACGACCCTCACGGAAGCCGGCTACGTCGGCGAAGATGTCGAGAACATCATCCTTCGCCTGCTTCAGGCCTCTGACTTCGACGTGCGCCGCGCGGAGATGGGTGTCATCTACATCGATGAGATAGACAAGATCGGG
>JANOZA010000387.1:0-2540 GCA_031429155.1 Verrucomicrobiota bacterium
GATCCGCCGTTCACGATGCACGCAGCGGCGCAAAACCAATTGCGCCTTGACGCCCCTCTGATCCCCAGGATAGATGCTCCCCCGGCCCGGCTGTCTTGCCCGGGCTTTCCTGTTTAGATCACGTGCATATGGATTGGCCGACGATTCTCTGGCTCTGCTGCTACATACCGGTCGTAATCGGCCTCTCGCTTTTCGGATTCCACCGCTGGTGCATGGTGTACCTGTTTTGGAAGCACTGGAAAAAGCCCCCGCAGCCGAAAGGCCGGCTGGAGAAGCTGCCGTTCATCACCGTGCAGTTGCCTATCTTCAACGAACTCATGGTCGTGCGGCGTCTCGTGGATGCTGTGGCGAAGCTCGATTGGCCGAAGGAGTTGCTGCAAATTCAGATACTCGACGACTCTACGGACGAGACTCAGGCCATCTGCGCAGAGGAATTGGAGCGGCTGAAGCGCGAGGGCTTTGACGCTGAGATGATCCACCGCGTGGACCGTACGGGCTTCAAAGCCGGCGCGCTGGAAAACGGGATGGCCACTGCGAAGGGGGAGTTCATTTACATTCTCGACGCCGACTTCGTGCCGCCGGTGAAGGTGCTGCACGAGCTGGTGCATTTCTTCACCGACGAAAAGATCGCCCTCGTCCAGAGCCGTTGGGGGCACATAAATCGCGACTACTCCCTGCTGACGAAGATACAGGCGATGTTCCTCGACGGCCACCTCGTCGTCGAGCAGGTGGCGCGCAGCCGGAGCGGACGGTTTTTCAATTTCAACGGCACCGGCGGGATGTGGCGGAAGCAGGCCATCGTGGATGCCGGGGGCTGGGAGCACGACACGCTCACTGAGGACCTCGACCTGAGCTACCGGGCGCAGATGAAAGGCTGGCGCTTCATTTACCTCAATAATGTGGTCACGCCCGCCGAGTTGCCCATGGACATGAACGGCTTCAAGACGCAGCAGTTCCGGTGGACCAAGGGCAGTATCCAGTGCTGGCGCAAGCTCTTCGGCCCCGTCTGGCGCAGCAAACTGCCGCTCATCATCAAGCTGGAAGCCACTGCTCACCTCTGCACCAATTTTGCCTACCTGCTGCTCATCTTCCTGTGTTTCCTCATCTTTCCCGGCACGGACCGCGGGCTGACCGTTTGGCTGGGTGACGCCCGGACCTGGCTCGTGGACATCCCGGTTTTTGCGCTTACCTCCCTCTCCGTCGGCCTTTTCTATATCTCGGGTCAAATCGGTGCGAATCCCAAGGACTGGTGGAAGCGAGTGATTTACCTCCCCGGCGCTCTGGCCTTGGGAATCGGCCTGGCCGTCAACAGCACCAGGGCGATCATCGAAGCGCTAATGAAGAAAGAATCGCCCTTCGTCCGCACCCCGAAGTATGGCGTCGAAAACAAGGGCCAGGACTACAGGAAGGCCAAATACAAGTCGCTCAAGAGCATCGGGATTGGGGTAGAGTTTCTGCTGGCCATTTACTTCACAGTCGTTACAATTATAGGAATCTTAGGAAATAACTGGCTTTCCGTGCCATTTTACCTATTATTCATGGGCGGCTTCTGGTATGTTGTCATCGGATCCCTCCCCCAACTGTTCCCGGCACGTTCCTCAGAAGACCCCGCCACCTGATTCCTCAACCAGTCCCCACGACCTGACCCATCGTATGCACTCCACGACCAGCACCCGCCTCCGCCAGATTGTCCTCCGCCTGCTCGCCTGCGCGACTTTTGCCATCGGACTGTCCAATTGCACGACTTCCAGCAAGGAACTCCGTGTCAGCGTCCGCGACCAAAAAATGGCCCTCTATGATCAGGGCGAGCTTGTCCGGGTGTATGGCGTCAGCACATCCAAATTTGGTTGCGGCGACGGGCACAGCACCAACTGCACGCCGATTGGCAAAATGAAAGTCGCCAAAAAGATTGGTGGCGGCATGCCCCCTGGCATGGTGTTCAAGCATCGCACCCCCACCGGCGAGGTCATTCGCCCAAACGCTCCGGGGCGCGACCCGATTGTTACCCGCATCATGTGGCTTTCCGGTGCGGAGAGTAAGAATCGAAATGCCTATGGCCGCTACATCTACATTCACGGCACTCCTGAAGAGCGGAACATCGGTCAGAAAGCCAGCTATGGCTGTATCCGCATGAGAAGCATGGACATCATAGATCTCTACAACCGCGTCCCCGTCGGGGCGACGGTCAAAGTCGAGCGCGGCGGGCTTCCTTCCGAGGCCCGCTCCATGGCGGAATATGTTTATGTCCCGCCTGTTCGTCCCGTGGCTCCAGCAAAGGCGAGGGCTACTTCTGGCCGGGCGATTGTGAAACGCTAAAGACTGGCGGCGTTTAAGCCGCCCCGCCTGTGCCCAGTCCCAGGTTCGCGTAGATCTCCCGCGTCGCGCTGGACTGATTAAGGGTGTAGAAGTGGATGCCGCGCACGCCGTTGTCCAGCAAGTCGGCGCACTGAGTGGTGGCATAAGTCACGCCGGCGCGACGCACGGCTTCTGTATCCTCGCCCGCGCGGGCGAGCGCCTTCAGGAGTTTGGCCGGAAACACG
>JANOZA010000388.1:0-7663 GCA_031429155.1 Verrucomicrobiota bacterium
GTGTTTGTCCGCCGCGATGTTTTGCAGCGCGAGCCGCATGTCGGAAGCATAGAGCCGCTGCACGGCATCGGCGCGCAGACCTTCGATGCGATGACGCGAAATGGCGATGGTCACGAGCACGCCCAGCGTGAGCAGCACCACTGCCGCGAGCGAGGCGGCCAGTGCGCGGTGCCGGCGCGCCCAGCGCCAGGTTTTTCCCGGGGCGCCCACGGGCCGGGCGACCACCGGCTTGCCATCGAGAAACCGCTGCAAGTCCTCCGCCATGTCCTGTGCCGTCTGGTAACGCCGCGGCGCATCCTTCGACATCGCCTTCGCGCAAACCGTTTCCAGGTCGCGCGGGATGGACGGATTCAACAGCCGCACGCTCACCGGCTCGTCCTTCATCACCTGGTTCATCACCGTGATATGCGAGTCTCCCGCGAACGGCGCGCGTCCCGCGGCCATGTGGTAGAGCAGCGCGCCGAGGCCATAGACATCCGTGTGCGGTCCGCAGTCTTTCATGCGGCCCTCCGCCTGTTCCGGCGCCATATAAGCCGGCGTGCCGAGCACCTGACCTGTCAGCGTCAGCCCCGCATCCGCCGCGGCGTGCTTGGCGAGACCGAAGTCCGTCACCACCGGCTCGCCGGCGGCATCAAGCAGGACATTCGCCGGCTTCAAATCGCGGTGCAGCACGCCCTGTGAGTGCGCGTGCTGGATGGCCTGCGCGATCTTCCCCAGCAGCTCCGCCGCCCTGCGCGCCGGCAGCGGTCCATCGCGCAACAACTGCGACAGCGTGCCGCCGGGCACATAGTCCATGCTGAAGAAATGCGTGCCATTGTGTTCACCGATCTCGTGAATGCCCACGATGTGTGGATGCTTCAGCGACGCAGCGGCCCCGGCCTCCAGCTTGAAACGCTCTACCTCATCGCCGCCGGCGAAGGCATTGTCGCGCAGCACCTTCACCGCCACCGTGCGGTTCAGCGTGTGCTGCCGCGCGCGATACACGATCCCCATTCCCCCCCGCGCGATTTCGTGCTCCAGTTCGTAATCGCCGAAATAGCGCAGCGAAGTGCCGGACCTGTCAGGCATGACCACGCCATCGCCTGGAGTGGAGGCAATGGTCTCGCCCAGCATTCCAGCGAGGGCGGTGTAGTCAATTTCGTCAGGCATGAGGGGGATGATGTTCAGGCGGCGGGGAATGACAAGGCGCGCCCCGCCACACGCGGATAATCATCGTGAACCACAGGCCACATCAATTATTGAAGGTGTGAAGTGGCGGCTTGTCTGCCAGGAAATTGTTTCCCTGGCCAATGGCTGGGGTAGCGCGGGCATGGAGTGAAGTCGGGGGGTGACGGGGGCTGTCATGCGATTGCCGAAGCCGCACTAACTGTCCCAGTGGGGGAGCTTCCCCCCGTGGGTAGAGCGGAATAGTAATCAGCGCATGGCGGATCACGTGTGACCCAGGCGCGGGTCATCGAAGAAGTCATTGACCTGATTGGGATTATCAGGGCCGCCGGTGCGACCCAATGGAATGGCGGATTGAGGGATTGGGTCGCCGGTCGGCGGAGTGGATTGAGTGTAGATGTTTTCGACATACGCCCCTTTGGGCGTGTCCAGGATGCGGCCCGTCTCGCCGTCAGGCTCAGCCGCTTCGCCCGCGCGGCGAAGGAGCACACTCATGATCACGGTGTTGGGGTTGCCGTTGCCGTCAGGATATGTTGTCAGGCGATGGCTTTGGTCGCCATCATAAATACTGAAGCGGTCAATGGCATTGACCCCGGCCTGGGTCTGGGCGGATAGCCCCACCGTGATGATGGTCCCGTCCGGCAGCAGCATCGTCCGCGGTCCTCCCAGTGTATCCTTGAGGTGCTTGCCATTTAGATTCTCATGGCAGGTGGTGCCGCTTCCCGTGCCCCAGAATTCATAGGAGACAGTGCCGGCGGGATTCCTGATTTTCAGATTTGTGCCTGCAATCTCAAGGCTCCAGTTCCCCTGAGTCAGCAGCCGGTAAGGACCATTCGGCACCAGTTGGGTGAGCCGCCCCGCGGGGCTTACCGGATTTCCGGTGAGGACCGGGGCTGTATCCGCGGCTGCCAGGGGCAGGATTCGGTAGAACCGGCGGTTGCGCCAGTTGGAAGTGCCACTGGTATAGAGGTCCGGCGGGCGCAGATCCCCGTCATACTGGGCATGGCTCCAATCGAGCACACCGCTTGAAGGCCGCAGCAGGGGGGACACCCGGTGCCAGGTGATCAAATCCGGGGAATCCTGCACGATGTGATCAATCCCCGCTGACAAACCTGCGGTGAGGCTCGCCAGCCTTCTGACTGCCGGGGTCTGGTTCAGGGATTGCAGGCTGAAGCGGGTGATCCCTCCCGCAATCCCGAGGCCGGTCATGTGCAGGAACAACACTGCGACCACGGCTCTGAGTGACCCCGGGCGTGGAGCAGGGAGAGGATGAGAGGGGGGCTGGTTGAAAAGATAATTGGAGGCCATGGAGTGAGGTGGCTGGAAGTGCAGGATTGAGAGAAGTGTCAAACACCGTCTGATTTGGTGTCCAGTCATAATCTCCCGGAGGGTCCGGGATTATTTCAGGGAGTTTTGCCGAATTTTGCACTTCGCCGGATCACGGCGCGAGTGTGAATCGCGCTCGCAGGTAGCGCCGGGCATTCACACCCGCGGGCGGCTGGTCGGTGAAGGTCCAGAGGGCGTAGCCATCGCCGGGGACGGGATCGGTGACGGCGGGCGGGAAGTTGCCGCTGAAACTGCTGAGCGTGGCGCTGCCTTCTCCGCTGGCTGACAGCGCGGCGAGCACGGGGTCGTTATTGCGCACGGTGACTGCCACCTGGAGCAGGCCGGCGGGTGTGCGGGTGTACGTGAAGGGGATGGTGCTGACCATGACCGGCGAAGTGTTCACCGCGAACTCGACGAGGTTTTGGTGGCCATCGCCGTCGGGGTCGGCTTCGGGCAGGGCTTGAAAATTGAAGGGATCAATGGGCGGTGGCGGCGCGCCGAAATGGGCCACGGCCCACTCAATGTAGTTCCACGGACCGGTGCGGAGGCCGGTGTAGTGCCGCACGCCCACAGGTGCGGGTGCGCCGGTGATGGTGAGCATGAGATCGGACACCGCGTCGTTGTTCCAGTTGGCAATGTGGATGTCGGCATAGCGATTCGCGCCGTTGAGCGTGGCAAAGAGAGAGTCCGCGCCGGTGCGCAGAGTGAAGGCGGGGGCCGCGGCGCTGCCGGTGTTTTCATAATAGAGCAGGAACCCGCCGCCAATGATGCCGCTGACGGCGGCGAGATCGAAATCGCCGTCGCCGTCGGTGTCGGCGAGTTCCGGCACCATGCCGTCGAGCCACGCGAGGTCCGGCAGCGGGCTTTGGGCACCGGTGCGCAGGGTGAAGACCGGCGTCACCGTGGAGCCGGTGTTTTGGTAATAGCGTTTGCCGGCGATGAGATCGGGGTCGCCGTCGCCGTCGAGGTCAGCGAGGGCCGGGGCATTGTCGCCGGTGATGGCGTTGAAGGGATTGTTGGCACCGGTGCGCTCGGTGAAGGCGGGCGCGGCGGCAGTGCCGGTGTTGCGGAAATAGCGGAGCACGTAAGCGACGCCGTTGTGGACTCTGACGATGAGATCGGGCGCGCTGCCGCCGTCCACGTTGGTGAGTTCCACATCATACACGCCGGAGACCGCGGGCGCGGGCGAGGCTCCGCCCCATGCGCTCCATGCCGGCGCGGAGACGGTGCCGGTATTGCGCAGAAACGTGAGGCTGGCGGCGGAAGCGGTGGCACCGGTGCCGCACACGAGGTCGCTGTCGCCATCGCCATCGAGGTCCGCGGTGCTGTGACAGAAGCGGGTGGCGGGCGCATTCACCGGATGGCTGGCCCAGGTGTTCTCCGCATACCGCTGGGCCAGAGGCGGCCCGCCGCGCAGTTCGAGAAGGCCAAAGTCCTCCGCGCCACAGAGCAAGTCGGGGAATCCGTCCGCATTCAGATCGGCCACGGTGGGCGTGAGCACACTCTCCAGCGCGCGGTAGGGCAGCGGCGCATTGTCGAGCGTGAAGACCGGGGCCGTGCGGGTGCCGGAATTGCGGTAAAAGCGGAGGTGCTGGAAGTCGCTGTTGTCCGCATAGCCGAGGAAAAGATCAAGGTCGCCATCGCCATCGGTATCGGCCAGGGCGGGCGAAGGCGCCCATGTCACCGTGATGCCCGCCAGCGGAGCGAAGGTCTCACGCACAAAGAGCGGAGCCGACGGCGTGCCTGTATTCCGAAGCAGCACCAAGCTCTGCTGATTATTGGACGCGGCCACGATGTCGAGATCGCCATCACCATCAATGTCGCCAGGCGCGGGATTCATCCTCGCCAGACTTGAGACGCCATGCAGCGGTGTGCCCGGTCCGGTTTCCTCGGTAAAGACGGGAGCCGCCGCCGTGCCGGTATTGCGCTGGAAGGCAAACGGGCTGTCCTCGCTGTCGCTGATGACAACGAGGTCGCCGTCGCCTTCGCCGTCGAAATCCGCCATGCAAAGACCGCAGCCTCCGGTGGACGTCACCGTAGCCAGAGCAGCGGGGGACTGGAGGACAAAGACTGGCGCGATAGGTGTGCCGGTATTGCGCCAGAAGTTGATGCCCGTCTCGCCGTGATTGCCTGCGAGCAGGTCGAAATCCCCATCGCCGTCAAAGTCCGTGAGAAACGGGCGCATCTCCAGGGTGTCCAGCCCGCCGTTCACCAGGGAGAAGAGCGCACCCGCCCCGACTACGGGGTAGAAGTGAGTCTCCGCCGCACGCAGCGGCGTCAGCAGAGACAGCCATAGAAGAGCGGACGGGCGGGTGCCGGGCCGGATGAGAAATGACGAGCGGCGGGGTGATTTCATAAGGTGAAGATAAGTGGAGATGCCGCGCAGAGGCGTGGCACCGCAGTATTCCTCCCTGCTGCCGGTCAAACATTTCAAAAATTTCGTGCCTATTTATCTCAACGTGGGAGAAGCTGCGGGCGAGGCGCCGTTGCCGCCCCCATGCTGGCCCCGGCGGGGCGCAGCGGATTTGAAACGGAAGACCGGCAGCAAAACGGGAATTTCTGAAATATTGGTGCTGAAACGGGGAGGAACTGGTGACATCTACTCAAAGCCATGAACCCACGCAGCCTTCTTCCCGCCGCCGCCCGTCTGCTTCTGTCCACCCTGCGCGTCGTCGCGGTGATTTTGGCAGTTTGGGCCGCGCCATCCGCACAGGCGCAGACGCAAACTTTCGGGCTTTTCACCTACCGGAATCTGACGAGCACGACGGCGGAGATCACCGCGTATCCGCAGACGGCGATGGGGCCGGCGGTGATTCCTTCGGTCATTGGCACGCGCAACGTGACTTCCATCGCGGCCAGTGCCTTCGCCAACTGCTACGGGCTGACCACCATCACGATTCCCCCGACCGTCACGGTCATGGGCGCGTCGGCATTTCTAAAATGCACCGCGCTGACCCAAGCGACGATTTCAGGGACCATTCCGATTCTCCCGACGAGCGTATTTGAGGGCTGCACCGCGCTGACGACTGCGCCGGTGCCGCAGGGGGTGACCACGATCAATGCTGCGGCCTTCCGGGGCTGTAAGGTTCTCACCTCAGTGCTCATCCCGGCCAGCGTGACGACGATTGCCGGCGGCGCGTTCACCGGCTGCACGGGTCTGATGGATTTCTCCGTCACCGCCGGCCATCCTGCCTTCGCGGTGAATAGTGGCGTGCTCTACAATGCGGCCCAGACAACGCTGGTCAGCGTGCCGGCGGGCCGCACAGGGACATTCACCATCCCCGGCGGCGTCACCCGCCTCGGTGATTACGCCTTCTCCAGTTGTGCCGGGCTCACCTCCATCCTCATCCCGGCGAGCGTCGCGACTCTGGGGAATTACACGTTCCACGAATGCCGCGGGCTGACCAGTTTCCACCTGCCGGGCAGCATCACGGCCATCGGCAGCCATACGTTTGCCTTCTGTTCAGGGATCACCAGTGCCAGTCTGCCGGCGAGCCTCACTGCCACGGGCGGCGACACCTTCAGCAACTGCACGGCCCTCACCGCGTTTGCCGTCACGCCGGGCATGACGGAAATCAGCGATCGCACGTTCGTTGGCTGCTCGAGCCTTACGAGCGTCACCATACCATCCAGCGTCACGACCATCGGAGTCTCGGCTTTCCACACCTGCACGCTCCTGTCGGGCATTACCATCCCTTCCAGCGTCACCCAGATCAAAGACGCTGCCTTCTGGGGCTGCAATAGCTTCACCTCCATCGTTCTGCCAGACAGCGTGCTCTCCCTGGGGGAGCGTGCCTTCTTCAGTTGTGACCTGCTCTCCAGCGTAACGCTTCCTCAGTCTCTCGGCAGTATCCGGGAAGGCACCTTTGAGGCCTGCGGCAATCTCACAGCCATCACCCTGCCGGGGACCGTCACTACGATCTACAATTGGGCTTTCTCTGAATGTCACCAGCTCGCCAGCATCAACATTCCCGCAGGCGTGTGGATCATCGGGCAGGGAGCATTCCGCTACTGTCATGCGCTCACCAGCATCACCATCCACCCAGGCATTTCGTCCATAGCTTCGGAAGTGTTCGCCGACTGCCGGAGCCTCACCAGCATCACCATGCCGAACGGGTTTAGCTCCATTGGCACGTCAGCCTTCCGCGGCTGCACCGGGCTGACCACCATCTCCATTCCTCCCAGCGTCACCAACATCAGCGGCTACGCCTTCTCCGACTGCGACAACCTGACCTCCATCCCCGTGCAGCCGGGAAATGCCAGCTTTGCCGGCATCGGCGGGGCTCTGGTCAACTTCGCCCGCGACCGCCTCCTCTCCGTGCCGGGCGGACTGACCGGTCACTATACGGTGCCCCCTGGCATCAGCCGCATCAATGACAACGCCTTCCAGGGCTGCGACAAACTAACAAGCGTCACACTGCCCTCCAGCATCACCACGCTGGGCACATTCAACGCTGTCGGGAGCACCACCGGCACCATCTTTGAAGACTGCCCGGCACTCACGGAGATCGGCGTGGTCGCAGGCAATGCGGCCTTTGCCGTGACGGACGGAGTACTCTTCAATGGAGCACGCACCCAGCTCATCCGGCATCCCCAGGGAAAGAGCGGTGCCTACACCGTGCCCGCCGGTGTGAACACGATTGGGACCAGCGCCTTTGACCACTGCACGGGCCTCACCGCCGTCCAATTTCCGGCCAGTCTGCTGACTATTGGCAACGGGGCATTTGATGGCTGCACAGGGCTCACGACGCTCACCGTGCCGGCTGGCGTGACCACACTCAAAGGCGCGGCCTTCGCCAGTTGCAGCGGTCTGCAAAGCGTGAGCCTGCCCGCCAGCATCACCACTTTTGAGACCTCGGTCTTTGCGCAGTGTACAGCGCTCACCAGCGTGACGCTCGCACCTGGCCTCCCGGTGCTCGGCGGCTATACTTTCTCCAGTTGCTCCGCTCTGCAAAACATCACGCTGCCGGCCAGCATCACCGCCGTGGGCACGTTCACCTTTTCCGGCTGCAGTGCCCTCACCAGCGTCACTCTGCCGCCCGGTCTTACTTCCATCGGCAGCACCGCCTTCTCCCGGTGTACATCGCTCACCAGCGTCGTCATTCCGGCTGCCGTCACCAGCATCGGCGGGAGTGCCTTCGGCAACTGCAGCTCGCTCACTTCCGTGCCGCAC
>JANOZA010000389.1:0-8591 GCA_031429155.1 Verrucomicrobiota bacterium
GATAGTAGGAACCGAAGAGGACGAGTGCGGCGAGGCCGGCGGAGGCGATGGCGTAGCCTTTGGTGACGGCCTTCATGGTGTTGCCCACGGCGTCGAGGGAGTCGGTGCGGTCGCGCACTTCGTCAGGCAGACCGCTCATGACGGCGATGCCGCCGGCGTTGTCAGTGATGGGTCCGAAGGCATCGAGCGAAATGATGATGCCGGCCATGCTAAGCATGGACATGACGGCGGTGGCGACACCAAAGAGGTCGCCCCACTGGTAGCTGAAGTAGATGGCCAGCACGATGACGAAGACGGGGAGGGCGGTGGCCATGTTGCCCACGGAGAGACCGGCGATGACATTGGTGCCGTGACCGGTGACGGAGGCTTTGGCGATGTCGCGCACCGGCTTGCACTTGGTGCTGGTGTAATAGTTTGTGATGAAGACCGCGGCGAAAGTCATGAGCAGGCCGATGATCGCGGTGCCGTAGATGCTGGCGGTGGTGAAGGTCTTCGCGCCGATGGCGAACGTCTCCGGCAGCAGCATCGTGGTGGCCGGCCAGTAGAGCGCGGCGGAAATGATGCCGGAAAGCACGACACCCTCCATGAGGCAGCGGGCAGCGCCGGTGCTGTTGCTGCGGAGATTCACATAGAGGACGCCGAGCACGGCACCGATGATGGAAATGCCGCCGATGGCGAATGGATAGACCATGGCGCCGGGCACGCCGCCGAGCTGGAGAGCGCCGATGAGCAGTGAGCCGATGAGGCTGACAGCGTAGGTTTCAAAAACGTCTGCGGCCATACCGGCACAGTCGCCGACATTGTCGCCGACATTGTCCGCGATGGTCGCGGGATTGCGGGGATCGTCTTCATTCAGATTCGACTCCACCTTGCCTACCAAATCCGCGCCGACGTCCGCGGCCTTGGTGTAGATGCCGCCGCCGAGTCGTGCGAAGACGGAGATCAAACTCGCGCCGAGTGCGAGGCCGACGAGGCTGTCCACGGCGTGCTGTCCGCCGCCCATGGCCAGATAAAAACCGCCGACGCTCAGGAGGGCGAGGCCGACGACGAGCAGGCCGGTGACGGCACCCCCGTTGAAGGCCGCGCGCAGGGCTTTCGGTTCGCTTTCAGTCGCGGCCTGGGTGGTGCGGACGTTGGCGAGAACGGCGATGCGCATCCCGATGAATCCCGCGGCGAGGGAACAGACGGCGCCGACGAGAAATCCGCCCGGCAGGGCCATGTCTTTCTTCCAGACCAGGAGCAGGACGAAAAGGATCGCGGCAATGATGCCGACGGCGACAAGCTGGCGGTTGAGGTAGGCTTTGGCACCTTCCTGGATGGCACCGGCCACCTCCTGCATCCGCTCGTTGCCGGCGGGAGCGCGTTTAATGCGATTGATGAGCCAGCCGGCGACGACAAGTCCCAGTGCCCCGAGGACGAGGGCCAGATTGACACCATTGTTGAGAAGGAATTCAGAGGTCGCGATTACGGAAAACATGCGTTGGAATTGAGAAAGTTGCGAGTGACAGGGCCCGAAAACAGGGCCGCCGATTCTAGTAGGTGCCTTTTGGCACGCAACTGTAGTTTTCCGCCGTAAAACTACGGCTCAGCCAGGGCCTGCCTGGCGATCAAAATGTCCACGGCGAGCTGAAGCGGGCGGTCGGTGGGCTGGGCGTCAAAACCGGAGGGCTTCCCGGAGGCGCGGGCAATGCGGTCGGGGATTTCGGGGTTGGAGCGGGCGAGGAGGGAGGCCTCACTGACGCGCGGGCGGGCAGTCTGGAAAACGCCCCGGGCGAGACCTTCCGTGGTCTGGAGCGCGAAAACGGCCTGCTTGGCCCCGGCTTCCTGCGGGGCGGGAAAGTCGGGCGTGAGGCCTTTGCCGAAGGGGTCGGTCTTATCCGCGAAAGTGACGCGCGTCGGTGTGTAGCGGAGGACGATTTGACCGGCGTCGGTCTTTCGGAGCGGAAGATCGGCGACGGAGGCGGTGCGTCCGCGGGTGGGGCCGCCGATGAGGAGGGCGCGCTTAGGGGCCTGGAGGACGGTGGCGAGGATTTCGGCGGTGTTGGGGGTGTCGCTGTCGGCGAGGACGAGGAGTTCGCGGGTCCAGACGGGATCGGCGGTGGTCTGGAGCGGGGTCTTGAAAGTGAAGAGCGGCGTGCCTTTCGGCAGGAAGAGCGCGGCGAGGTCGGCGGCGATGGCGGGATCGGTGTCGGCGGCGGGGGCTCTGAGGTCGAGGATGAGCGCAGCGGTTTCGCCGGCGGCGAGTTTGGTGAGGGCGTCGCGGAGGAGAGTGGTGTCTTCCTGACGAAATGAGCCGGGACGGATGCAGGCGATGCGTGGCGTGAGCGATGCCTGGAGAAGTGGCGGGGGAGCGGCGGGCGCGGCGTCCGGCACGGTGAGGAGCTGCATCGTCTGCGGGTTGTCGCGCAGGAGGCCGGCAATAGCGGCGCGGTTGAGCGCGGTGAAACCGGTGGCGTCGGAATCGGCGAACTGCGTTTGCAGCGCACGGAGGACTTGCTGCATCTCCGGCTGGGTGAGCGGCGGGGCATCGGCGATGGCGACGCATTGGAAGAAAAGGAGGACCAGGACTATCAGGTTATTTTGCATGGCGGAAGTGGTTGAGAGCATCCACGCGGTTCTTTCCGCGGCCCCAGCGAAAGGACTGCGCGATGGCACGGGTGACGTATTTTTTCCCTGACGACACAGACTGGCGCAGCGACTTGCCGCGTGCGAGCCCGGCGGTGATGGCAGCGGAGAACGTGCAGCCCGTGCCGTGGGTGCTGATGCCCGGCACGAACGGCGCACGGTATTCTGAGAAGCCGTCGGCATCGCGCAGCACATCCACGGCCTCCCCGCCGCGGAGGTGGCCGCCTTTGAGCAGAACCGCGCAGCCGTAGCGCGAGCGCAGCGCATCGGCGGCGGGGCGGAGATGCTCGCAGCGGGTGATCTTTTTGCCGAGGAGAACGGCGGCTTCGTCGAGGTTAGGCGTGATGAGTGCGGCGAGGGGAAAGAGCAGTCGCTCGTAGGCGGCGACGGCGTCGTCTTTCACCAATGCGTCGCCGCTGGTGGCGACCATCACGGGGTCCACGACGAGAGGGGGCCGCTTCTTCAAAGAGTTGAACATGCGGGCGACGAGGGCGATGACTTCCGCGCTGTAGAGCATACCCGTTTTCACGGCCGCGACGGGAAAGGCGGCGAAGAGAAGTCGCAGTTGGTCCTCCAGGTTTTCCAGTTCCACCGGCTGGATGCGCGTGACTTTTCCCGGCACTTCCGCGACGACACAGGTGACGGCGGTGAGGCCATAGACGCCGTGCGCGGAAAAGGTTTTCAGATCGGCCTGAAGTCCCGCGCCAGCGGAGCAGTCGCTGCCGGCAATGGTGAGGGCGACGGGGTTTTCTGACATGACGGGCATGGCGGCGAGTGTGGGCAGGGATTCCTTTGACCACAACAGGCATGTGGCTTAGAGCGCCGCTGTGAGCACGAAATACAAGGAATTGCCCGGACTGGAAGTGACAGTGGATGATGTCATCTACATGCCGAGCCTCGACGCGCCGGATGACCGGCCGTTTCCGTTCGTCTATTTCATCAGCATCCGGAACAACTCGACGACGACAGTGACGGTGAAGGCGCGGAAGTGGGTCGTGCGTGCAGCGAACGGCGAGACGATCGTAGTGGAGGGCGACGGCGTGGTGGGGCAGTTCCCGCGCCTCGGGCCTGGCGATGAATATTCCTACAACTCCTGCCACACGATCTCGCAGGACAGTCACGCGGAAGGCGCTTACTTCGTGGAGGCGGACGACGGCACGGTCTATTACGTGCGCATTCCCTCCTTCGACATGGAACTCCCGCAGTGGGTGTAGCCTATGGGTGCTCACCGAAAAATTCACCGGCCTCTGGCGGAGGCTTGCGTGCAGGTGCTGGAGGAAATCTCCGGCGGCGATGTCATGTCGGACCGCACCGTGGGCCGCACGCTGGGGGCGCATCCGGAGTGGGGCTCGCGCGACCGGGCGTTTGTCGCGGACACGGTCTATGAATGTGTGCGCTGGCGCCGCCGCCTCGCCTGGCTGGCGGGCGCTGAGGACTGGTGGTCGCTGGCGGGAATGCACTGGGCGCTGCGTGATCTTCCCCGGCCTGGCTGGGCGTCATGGCCTGACATTTCGCCAGAGCAGCGTGCAGAGCGGCTG
Organism: Verrucomicrobiota bacterium; assembly: GCA_031429155.1. Lineage (GTDB taxonomy): Bacteria > Verrucomicrobiota > Verrucomicrobiia > Verrucomicrobiales > V1-33 > V1-33. Next base: position 4,164 of record JANOZA010000389.1, read on the forward strand.
CTCTCTCTCGACGCCGCGCCACGGGCTGTCCGGGAGTCGCTGTCGGATGAACTCGACGCGCTGGGCACGGCCGGACTCGGCGCGCAGTGGGATGCGGAGCTGGCAGCGATGAATCGCCAGGCAGAGATCTTCCTCCGCGTGAATCCGCTGCTTTCCTCACTGAGCGCCGTGACGGCTGAGATGGGGGAGCAAGGCATCGCGCTGTCGCCCGTGGAAGGTGCTCCGCTGGCGCTGCGGACGGTGGGCGCGCGCGGCATTCCGGCTCGGATGCGGCTGAGCGGGAAGTTTGAAATTCAAGACGCCGGCTCGCAGCAGGTCGCGCCGTTTCTCCAGGCGGAGCCGGGGCAAGTCGTCGTGGATGCCTGCGCCGGAGCGGGAGGCAAGACACTGCACCTCGCCGCGATCATGTCAGGCCGCGGAGAACTCCACGCGCTCGATGTTCACGGGGAAAAGCTCGACGTCCTCAATGGTCGCGCCAACCGCGCCGGCGTCAGCGTGCAGACGTCCGTCATTTCACCTGACATCCTCAGCAGCCTCGAATCCCGGGCCGACCGCGTGCTGGTGGACGCGCCCTGTTCCGGCTCCGGCACGCTGCGCCGGCAGCCGGATTTGAAATATCGCGTCAACGCAGAGTCACTCGCCCGGACCATCGTCCTCCAGCGCGAACTGCTTACCCGATTCGCCCGCCTCGTCCGACCCGGCGGCAAACTGGTGTATGCCACCTGCTCCGTCCTTCCTTCAGAGAACGAAGAACAAGCCGCGTGGTTCAGCTCTGAGCACGGCGATTTCGTTTTTGAAGAGGAGCGCCGCATCTCGCCTGCGGCGACCGGCTGGGATGGATTCTACATGGCCCGCTGGCGAAGGATGGAGAGCCCTGGACTCAGTGCTGCGCAGGCTTTCCCCACCGGATAAAGAGAACGGCGATGAGCGCACCGGCGAAGTTCGCTACCAAGTCCCAGCCGGTGTTCACATAACCGCCGACGTTCGTGTCCGCGAAGAGGCGGGTGGCGGTGAATTCCACGACTTCATTGAAGGCACCGAAGCCCATGCCGGCGGCAACACACAGCGTCAGGATTCCCGGAGTGGGCCGCACGGGCGCTCCGCCAGGTGAGCGCAGCGAGTAGTTCAGCAGATGCCAGACGAGCCACGTCGTGATGGTGATGCCGCAGATGTGGGTAAGCTGGTCAAACTTAAAGCGCTTCGGAATGAGCCACCAGTTGTAGAGCACCGCATGGGAACCCTCCCGGCTCCACGCATCCGGGATCGGCATCAGCCCTCCAGCCATGTGCATGAGCCCCCAAATGCTGAAGGCCCAGAGCAGCCCCCGGGTCAGGGGATACCGCCGGTGGACGAAACAAATAGCGGGGATGACCACCAGCATCACTCCGATGTAGAGAATGAACTCACGGTTCCCCCGGATCACGGCCCCACAGACGGCCAGGGCCAGATACAGGCCTGTGAAGAGGAGAACCGGTTTGAGCACCGGGCGGCCAGGGGAGTTCATTCGGTTATGTCTGGAAATCCTGCGGCGGATGAATGCGCAGACTGTCGGTCCACTCCCGCGCAAAGTCGCGCTGATACTTCAAGTTCACCAGCGCCGTGGCGATCAGCGCGATGAGGGCTCCCGCGGCGGCAAGCGCCATGTCTTTCTGAGCATCCCACGGATCGCCCTGGGTCCCGACATACGTCACCCCGAGGTCACCGCCGAAGACCTCCGCCGCGGCCCATTCGATCAGTTCGTAGAGTGCCGACGTGGACATGGTGAGGTCCAGCGGCAGGAAGTAGCTCCAGAAGCCGCGCACCCTTGCGAGGTGGAAGAATATCTCCCGCACCGGATAGGCGAGGAGCAGACCGTAGCAAAAGTGGATGACCCGGTCGAAGTTATTGCGGTCCCAGCCGAGCATCGCATTGAACGATCCGCCTGTCAGCGCGTGCCACCACGCCTCATAGGGAACTTCGGAATAGGTGTAGTGCACTCCGAGTTCATGCAGACAGAGGAAGACGAAGACGAGACTCCACGAAAGTCGCGAGAACGGGAGATAGCGGTAGATGGCCACGAGGATAAAGATCACCGGGACGACGAGCACATTCTCCAGCACCCAGTCCTGACGGTGCCACGGGGCGATGCCCAGCAAAATGGCGAGCATGGCGAAAATACCCGTGAGCCACAGCACATGAGGGCGGTGCTTTGCATTGACGGCGGCGGCGCTGCGCCGCTGAGGTTCGGGTGTCATCCCCTCCAGTATGGCACAGGTTCCCGCGTCCGTGAACCCGCATAACCGGAGTGAATTTCATCGCGATGCGGCCCCCCTGTTCGTCAGCAGCTCCTCCCTGGCGGGGAGCCAAGGCCGGTCCTGAATGGCGCTAAATCCCAAAGCGTCGCACCTCAGCCCTGAGAAGCGCCCGAAAGCTTTACCCACTGACGCCCCGTCCGCACGTCACCCCCGGGAGTGAGACTGCCCCAAGCCCGACCGCGAATCGTTCAACAACGGTTAGCATTGGGGCTCCGCCCAATGCTAACCATGGTCATTCGGCTTGTTGGGGTATTATCCGAAATTAGTGTCGGACTGTCTGGATTTGTCATCTTCGTAGATTGGCTTGGCTCTCAGGTTCTTCTCAAGAACTGAAAACACATAGCTGGTAGCCGTGCCGATGAAGATCGAACCTCCAAGCAACGGATGGAAAAATAAAATCACAACACCTGCAACTAAGGCCAAGTAGGATATGCAGCCGTCTGCGAGATTCATATTCGGTTGAGCCGACAAGGATGCAAGGATCGCACATGGGATCGCCGCCAACAACCACGGAGAATAGATGGATGCTAAAATGATCGCTAATGCACACACCGCGATTGGAGCAAAAATGGCTGGCTTAATCTTGTAGCGATTGGGTTCCATCAGCGATTCTTCAATTTGCCGAACGTCTAAGCGCTGGCACCGCTGGGGCGGGGGTGAGCGTTGAAACGGGATGGCGGGTTAAAGTTACGGAAAGCATGGCCGACAGAGCTGCCCCAGCGGTTGTCCAGCCGCGCCTTGTTCGCCTTTGGTTTGTGTCGGTGGCTGGTCATGGTGTGTATACTGGTGGCTCAGGAATCTCAAATACGGCGACGATGCGGTATGGTCCCGGCTCACAGTGAACAAACCGCCGATGATCGGTCAACTCGTAAGCCAACTCGAACGAATCCAATAGACAATAACGGTTGGTGGCAATCTCCTCCGCCATGTGGTTGCAGGACAGCGGTGAACACTCGGCTGAGTTCCCGCAACTGTGGGTCACGACATCGTAGCCCCGTAAGACTGCATCAACAGGAGGCTCAACGCAGGTGCCAAAACTCGGATCTGGTGTGTAGGGCTGCCATCCTCCTCCGTCATCATCAAAGTCTCTCTCGTGTCCCTCGTAATAGAACCAACGACAATCGCTCAAATCCAGTCCCTGCTCGAGAGCGAGAGCCTGAATGATAGATGGGCTGTCGAAAAGCCAGTAACCGTTGTGCCTCCAATAGTTGATCCAGTCCGCGAAGTCTTTTGAACTGCATGATGAGACTGAAAGGATCTCCTCAACCCCAGAAGCCTTCAGCCACTCTGGACGAGTCGCGACGCGCTTAGCCATGTAGCCGAGTGGGATCATTCAGGTTATAGGCGAACTAGTTGATGGGAAACAGATCCGTGTGTTTGTACTCATCCCTATAGGCGACAGATTTGTTGTTGATCTACGGGGTGGGCGGGTGGGGGATGTTGCCTTTCGCGCAGAGGGAAGGGATGGTCAACAAAATTGCTGGCTTGTGCGCGTATGTCGCAGGGAATGGGGCGGAAACTATTACCGGGGTACGCGGGAAATCGGAGGGTGGACTGGGCGGCGCGGGCGGCGTGGTGGTGGGTGGAAAATGGGGCGTTTGAGGGGGGTTTAAGGGTGAAATGGTCAAATTGTGCCAATTTTGTGCTCCAGAAAGACATTATGCAACAAAATTTAAACATTGTGGTGCTCCAGTGACACATTGTGTGCCTTCGCGTAGAAAATATGTCATGCCAGATAAAAAAGATGTAGGTGCAGGGAGACAGTATGTTCATCTCGATCTCATTTATGGGTATCCAGATTTGAATTTTATTGCTCCAGAATGTGCTTGACCGGATACAGAGCGTGTGTTTTTGTTTCGCGGGATGCATAACTTGGTTGCCGGTAGCTGGTTTAGTGGTGCGGGTAGTCATTTATTAAGTCCTGATGCTTTGTGTTTAGGTGCCGCTGGTCATTTTGTGGCTCTGGAAAACGGTGTCGCGGTTCATGGTTTTCATTTTTATCCTCAATTAACTCCCTATTCTTATGCCGATCTCTGGTCCTGCTTCCTTTTTGCCGACGATGGAACTCTTTCTCACCCACTGGGCGGATGTGGATGTGGTGGTGGGGGCGCTCACGCCGTTGAAGGTGGGGCAG
>JANOZA010000390.1:0-8068 GCA_031429155.1 Verrucomicrobiota bacterium
GCCGCAGGCAACAGTGACAACGACAGCGAATTCGAGGAGTTGATTCCGTCGTCGTTCCGGCTGCCGAACATGCTCACGGTGGGCGCAGTAGATCAGGCCGGCGACCGGACGTCATTCACCACGTTCGGGAAGAACGTGGAGGTCTATGCGAATGGCTTTGAAGTGGACAGCTACATTCCCGGCGGCGACCGGCTGAAGTTTTCCGGCACTTCAATGGCCTCACCAAACGTGGCGAATCTCGCGGGCAAGATCCTCGCGGTGAAGCCGTCGCTGAAACCGCAAGAGGTGTCGGCGCTAATCAAAGAGTGCTCTGAGAAAGGCGGCAGCGAAAACTTCCCGCTGATCCACCCGAAGAAGACGGCGGCAGCGATGCGATGAGGACCGGGGTGGAGGAATGAACCAGCCGTAAACTTGAGACCGCAGTCCGCAGGCAAGCGCCCTCCCGGTATGCAGACAGATTCTGGTGAACGATCTCCTGCCGGGAGACGTAGAGATTTCCGACCATGCCCATTGCCCGCCATTTTCGTTCCTTTGTCCTGCTTCTCACGTGCAGCTTTGCCACTGCGGCGGAGTTCACGGCGGAGCAGGTGCAGTTTTTTGAAAACAAGGTGCGTCCGGTGCTGACGGAGCGGTGCGTGAAATGCCACGGTCCCCAAAAGCAGAATAACGGCCTGCGCCTCGACTCCCGTGCATCCATTCTGAAGGGCTCGGCTTACGGCCAAGTGGTCGAGCCTGGCAAGCCTGAGGCCAGCAAGCTGATCAAGGCTATTCGCCATGAAGCAGGCGTCGAGGCGATGCCAAAGGAGGGCGACAAGCTGACGGACGAAACCATCGCCGCCCTGACAGAGTGGATCACGATGGGCCTGCCGTGGCCTGCGGATGCCGTGCCGCCGCCGCCGGAGAAGTGGCGCGCGCACTGGGCGTTTCAGCCGGTGAAGACGCCGGAAATTCCGGCGCCGGCCGCGCTGCCACAGCAATTTCCTGCCTGGCTTGGCGGTGAATTGGACAGGATCATTTTGAAGAAGCTCGCGGACTCCGGCCTGACACCTTCGCCGCAGGCAGAGCGTCAGGTGCTCGCGCGTCGCGCTTACATGGCGCTGCTGGGATACCCGCCAACTTTTGAAGAAGTGCAGGACTTCATGAACGACTCTGCGCCCGATGCGTGGCCGAAACTGGTGGATGAACTCCTCGCCTCACCGCATTTTGGCGAACGTCAGGCCCGCCGCTGGATGGACACCGCCCGCTACGCGGACACCAAGGGCTATGTCTTCCAGGAGGAGCGCCGCTATCCCTATGCCTACACTTATCGCGACTGGCTGATCCGCGCCTTCAATGCGGACATGCCGTATGATCAGTTTCTCATCAATCAAATCGCCGCCGACAAGGCCACCGACTGGCAGAAACAGCCGGCCGATCTCGCGGCCATGGGCTTCCTCACGCTGGGCCGCCGTTTTCTCAATAATCAGGCCGACATCATAGATGACCGCCTTGATGTCATTTTCCGCGGCACTCAGGCGATGACGGTCGGCTGCGCGCGCTGCCACGATCACAAGTTCGATCCCATTCCCACCAGCGACTACTACGCGCTCTACGGGGTCTTCGCCAACAGCAACGAGCCGGAGAACAAACCCGAACTCGGCAAGCCGGAGAACACGCCGGAGTTGCAGGCTTACGAGAAGGGTGTGGCCGAACGTGAAGCGAAAGCCGAAGCCTATCGCCGCGAGCGACTCGATAGTGTAAAAAATCCGGAAATGCTGGCGAAGTATCGCACCGCCGCTGCGGAGGCCGGTGTCCGCAAGGACAAGGACCTGCGGCAATTCGCCAAAGACCGTGATCTGAATCCGCTCGTCCTGACGAAGTGGATGGAGTGGCGCGGCGGCCCCGGGAAAGACGCCCCGCCGGATGCGGCGCCCCCTTCATTGCAGGAACTGAAACCCGCAGACCTCGTCTCCGGCTACAACCGCAGGGAGCGTGAGAAGCTGAAGGAATTCGACAACGCAGTGGAAAAATTCAAGGCCACCAGTCCGGCGTCGCCGGCGCGCGCCATGGTGATGTTCGACAATAACAGCTTCAATGAGCCGGCGGTCTTCGTGCGCGGCAATCCCGGGCGGCAGGGCGCAAAAGTAGAGCGGCATTTTCTCACCGCGCTGAACCCTGACAAACCGCTCCCGCTCACCGAAGGCAGCGGACGTCTCCAACTCGCCCGCGCCATCGCGTCGCCGGAGAATCCACTCACGGCCCGCGTTTTCGTGAACCGCCTCTGGACCACGCTTTGCGGCGAGCCGCTCGTGGATACGCCCGCCGACTTCGGCGTGCGGACGGCTCCGCCAGCGAATCCTGCGCTGCTTGATTATCTGGCCGCGAGCTTCGTGCAGGACGGCTGGAGCGTGAAGAAGCTCACACGCCGCATCCTTATCAGTGCTTCCTGGCAGCAGAGCAGCGCCATCCGTGCGGACATGGAGGCGAAGGACTCAGACAACAAACTGTTTTGGCGGCAGAACCCGCAGCGGCTCGACTTTGAAGCTCTGCGCGACTCACTGCTCCAGGTCAGCGGAGCGATGGACCGCACGATGTTCGGCAAACCGGTGGACATCCTCACCGAGCCCTTCACCGGACGGCGCACCGTCTATGGGTTCATTGACCGGCAGAACTTGCCCGGCCTCTTCCGCACCTTTGACTTCGCCAGCCCTGACAACACCGCGCCGCGCCGCTACGAAACCACCGTGCCGCAGCAGGCGCTCTACATGATGAACAGCCCGTTCGTCGCCGCGCAGTCGCGCCTCATGATTCAGGAGCTGCACGCGCAGCCTGACAAGGACGTGCGGCACTGGATCGCGAGCCTGCACAGACGCATTCTCCAGCGCGAGCCCTCCGCCGAAGAACTCGACGCCCACGTTCGCTCCGTCGAAGCATTTCACCGCGAGCCCCGCCAGACAGCGACGCGCTGGCAAAACGGTTTCGGCCAGTATGACGAAACATCAAAATCCGTTAGTTTCACCGCGTTTCCCTGGTTCGGCAAAGACCGATGGTCCGAGACAGAGCAAATGCCGAACCCGCAATCCGGTTACGCACAGTTGACGAACAACGGCGGCCATCCCGGAAACGATACCGCGCACGCCGTCATCCGCCGCTGGAATGTTCCGGAGTCTGCCACCCTTCGCATCACAGGCGAAGTGTCTCTGCCGGACAAAAACAGCCGCGGGGTGAAAGCCATCATCGTCCACAATCGCAAAGGGGTGCTCTGGAAAGCCGACATCCCCGGCGGCGGCAAAACCGACGCTACACCCGGCACCATCGCCGTCGAGCCCGGCGACACCATTGATTTCATCCTCGACAACGGCGGCGATTCCAACAGCGACAGTTTCGCATGGTCACCCGTCATCCGCGACACCCTGTCCGGCGTCCTCACAGCCCACGCTGCCAACGACTTTGGCGGCCCCGGTATGTCCGCCTGGGAAGCCTACGCTCAGGTGCTCCTCTGCACGAATGAGTTCCTGTTCGTGGATTGAACAGGCACGCCCTTATTCCTTCCGCGCTTGGTCGTAGGCGGCGATGATGCGCTGGACGACTTTGTGGCGAACGACGTCGGCGCCCTCAAATGCGCAGAAGGCGATGCCTTTGGTGCCGGGCAAAATGCGCAGGGCCTCACGGAGTCCGGAGGTGCGGGGATCCTTGAGATCTATCTGTGAGGGATCGCCGGTGACGACGCACTTCGATTTCTCGCCGAGGCGGGTGAGGAACATGAGCATCTGCGACTGCGTGGTGTTCTGCGCTTCGTCGAGGATGATGAAACTGCGGCTGAGCGTGCGTCCGCGCATGTAGGCGAGCGGGGCAATTTCGATGATGCTCTTGTCTATCATCTTCTCGATCTCCTCGGGCTCGAGGATGTCGTAGAGCGCATCGTAGAGGGGGCGGAGGTAGGGGAGGACCTTTTCGTTGAGGTCGCCAGGCAGAAAGCCGAGAGCTTCCCCTGCTTCCACGGCGGGCCGGGCGAGGACGATGCGCTGCACATCACCCGCTTTGTAGGCGGCGACAGCGCTGGCGACGGCGAGGAAGGTCTTGCCAGTGCCGGCTGGTCCGCTACCGAAGGTGACATCGTGATTCCGGATGGCGTGAAGATAAGCGAGCTGGCCTTTGGTGCGCGCCATTACGGGCGGTTTGCGCGGCGAACCGACGATTTTGATGCCCGTGAGGTCGTCGAGTGAAGGCGCACGTACCGGCGCTTCCGTCGTGGCGACCGCAGCGCTGATGCCGTTTGTTTTGTGTCCGTTAGCCGCGTTCTCCATGGCGAAGCGGAAGAAGTGTTCATTGATGTCGGTACCGCCACGACGGGCTTTTTCGAGTTGAGCGAAGACTTTTCTCCCAGTGGCAACGCCATTTTCCGAACCCTGAAACTTGATCCAGCCTTCGCGCGTGGTGATGCGGATGTCAGCTTCCTGTTCGAGAGCTTTCAGCAGCGCGAGATCGCCGCCGAACAGGCTTTGGAGAAAATGTGGCGTTTCGTATTCGAGGGTTTCGGTATTCATTTTGCAAGAATGGGCGCAGGGGCTGCGGGATCATTTCCAGCAGTAAACCAGCGCCCAGGGAATCTCTTCTTTGTCTTTGCCTGTGATCTTGAAGGTGATCACGCAACTGCCGGTCTTTTCCGGCTTCAAGTGGACGGCGGCCCAACCTTTGCCGGATTTCTTTTCGAGGGTTATTTTGTTGCCTTTAGCATCGAAGGCTTCGATCTCGAGCTTCAAGTCGGACTCTGAGGAGGTGCCGAGCCAGAACCAGACATCGCTGCCTTTGAAGACCTGGTGCTTCACTATTTTCTGGGTGCCGGAGGTGACGGTCCCTTTCCAGTACTCCTGGCGGAGCTTGAATCCTTTTTTGACGGTCTCGATGGCGGCTTCGAGCGCGGTCGAGTAAGCATCGTCCACGACAGCGCGCGCGGACGGGACCGCGCAGGCGAGAGTAAGGAGCAGAAGGATGAGTTTAGGGAGGAGGCGCATGGCAGGTGTCAGCCTTTGGTGGTGATGGATTTCATGAGTTCCGTGCTGATGCGGTGCATCTCGTTCACGGAGTCCAGAGTGAGATTTTCGTCGCCACTCTGCATGATCTCACGCAGGCGGGCGAGCCCGTCCGCGATGCTTTTGAGTTTGGCAGGGTTTTTGGATTTTGTCAGCATCTCTTCCAGCGCGTCGTTGAAGTAGTCGGCGAGGTCCGGCTGATAGAGCAGTTCGGCTCGGTCTTTGGAAAATGCTTTGCCGATGACGGAAGTGATTACTTCCGTGCCGCGGAGCCAGCCGCCGACGGAGACGCACTCGGCGAGAGCACCGTCGCGCAGCGAGTCCATCTTCGCTTTTACCGTGGCCTGGGTGGCATCGAGTTCGGTTCTGACAGTGTCCCACTTCGCGCCGTTGGCAGCGTCATCAATAGCCTGGCAGTGTTTTAGCACATCCTCGCGCACCCCGAGCGCAGTGGCCAGGGCGAGCACATCACGCCCCACATTTTCCACGGTCTTCTTGTCTTCGGCCTGCACAGCGATGAAACCGTCGGCCACAGTGGCGCCCAGCAGGAGAGCGACATCGGTGCGGTCGGTGAAGGCAGGTCGGTCGCCGTGTTTGACCTGAGCTTTCCAGTCAGGATTTCCGAGACGATCCAGCGCGGAAAAGACTTCGCTCGGCACGGGGACGATGACTTCTTCCACCACCTGGCCGGGAAACTGAGTTAGGTCAAGCTCTCCGGCTCCTTTGTCGGGAACGACTTTCTCTTTGTCATCAGCAGCGCGGGAAGGGAGGGCGGAAAACAAGGCCGCGCAGGCAAATGCGGCGGAGGCAAAAACAAAGGAGAGTCTCATGGGGGTCGGGAACGATGGCTCACTATAGAAGCCCGTGGCACTTTAGCCAGCGTCGGAATGCAGCGGAAGTGAATTTTCCCGAAAGCCGGGCTAGTCCCCTTCCGGCATGATGTCGGGCTGCCCGGTGCTGAGCACGACCTGTTTCCAGAAAAGTCCGCCGGTGGCCAGACTGCGCTTGGTGGAGGCGAGGCTAAGCGGCACGAGGACATACTCATTCAGCCACCAGGAAACCATGCAGCCGGTAAACCCGGCGAGACCGGATTCCACTGCGAGAGCGCCAAGGCGCTCGCAGTAGCTGCGGTCGGCGGCATTCGGCGGGATGGCCCGGATGTGATGGCGCGGGCGATTGATGAAAGTGGTGACCGGGCGGCCGCGGGAATCGTAAAGGTAGCTCTTCTGCAGCCGGGTAGCGATTTGCTGGGCAAAACGGTCCGACTCGACTGGCTTGCCGAGGAGTTTCACGCCCCGCTTAAGCAGCAGCGGGCCGACGCCCTCTGCGAGCACCACGACAGCGCCGGCGCGAGGCTGGTGGCGGACCTTTTCACGGAGGAAATCCATGCAGATTTCAAATGCACGCTCGATTTCCTCTGCGGTCTTGAAGCCAGCGAACATCTCCGGCACCAGCACCAGGGCGGCGCAACCGGCGGCCATCGCGGCGTTGGCGGCGACAAATCCGGAATCTGCGCCAAAGAGTTCCATGACGCACACCCGGCGCGTCGCGCTGGCTTCGGTGTGCATGGCCCGGATAATCTCCGCAGCCTTGTCCACGGCGGTGCTGAAGCCAAACGACTGGCCAACCCATGGGATGTCGTTATCCATCGTCTTGGGCAGACCGATCACGGCGGTTTCCGGGACCATCGGGAAGAACTTCTCCGCTGTCCCGAGCGATCCATCGCCGCCGATGATGTAGAGAATGTTGATGCCGTTGGCACGGATGTTCTCGACCACGCGCTGCGCCATCACGGTTTTGTCGAATTTGAATTCACGGCGCGATCCGAGATAAGAGCCGCCGTCGTTGAACCACTTGGCAGACTCATCCGGCGTGAGCGGCAACATATCCACGGGCTGCTCGGCGAGTCCGGCCATGCCGTCGAAGACACCGAATACGGCGCCGTTCCGGGCGGGATCGAGCCCATAGACATTCCAGTGCCGGCTGACGATGGAGTGGACGACGCGATTGAGGCCCGGCGCTACTCCCCCGCTGGTGACGATGGCGGCGCGCACGGTGGCGGGATCGAAATGAAGAAGCTCCCGCGGCCCCGCTTCAAGAAAACTGGGAATGGGGCGGCCGTCCTTCACGAACGACATGATATAGTCCATGTCGGCGAGCACGGCGCGACGCGCGTCGAGGGAGCGGTAGTTCCCCACGCGCGACTCCGGCTGCGGATTCCTCAAGGTGGGTGTGCCCACCGGCTCGACCAGAGTAGGGAGGTCGTTTCCGAGCGCCCAGGCTTTGAGTCGCTCGCCCACGCCGCGCATGGTGGCGGCGAGAGGCGCCCGCTGACGGGCATCGGCTGCTTTTTCGTCCATAGGCAGTCCGTCATACGGTGTGTTTTCAAATTGTCACGCGGGCAGGTCCATCCCCGGGTTGTGTCCCGACGTTAGGTCCGGGGCTTCGCGCTGGACTTCCGAAGCGAAGCCGCGTTTCAATTCGCCGCGTTTCTCAGCTCCATGAAAAAAGATACCGCACTCTCCGATCACCTCCTCGATTTGCTGTCCCCTCTCGGCGGCGTGACCAGGCGCTACATGTTTGGAGGCTGGGGGTTCTACAAAGACAGTCTCTTCTTCGCGCTCATCGCGGATGGACGGTTTTATCTGAAGACCGGTCCGTGCAACGTGCAGGACTTCCTCGACGCGGGTCTCGCGCAATGGGTCTATCCCACCGACAAAGGGCCGATGAAGATGGGGTATCACGAAGCCCCGGAGGCCGCGCTGGAGAATCCCCGTCTCATGGCGACATGGGCCCGTAAAGGCCTGGCGGCGGCGCAGGAGGCGGCGGCGAAAAAGAAACCGCGGAAGTAGCGCTCAGTGCGCGCCGATCTCCACCGGCTTGTAGCCGCCACGGCTGCGACTCCGGGGCTCGCCAGGAGACTCTCTTCACTGCCAGTCAGGGTCGTCCGGCGACATTACAAAAAAGCGGGGCCGCATTTATGGGGAGCCGCGCCGGGGCACAATTTGTAAGCGCGCTAAGGCGTTGTCGTCGCTAGTCACCCGCGTGTATACAAC
>JANOZA010000391.1:0-13539 GCA_031429155.1 Verrucomicrobiota bacterium
CCATCGGGTTGCCGGGCCGCAGGGCGTCCGGAAACCACTCCGTAAGTCTGCCGGCGGGCAGCGAGGCTGAGACGCTGATGTTCATTTCATCGTCCGGATAAAAATAGACCACCGGTGTCTCCATGCGGGCCGTGGCAAATCCCTCCGACGTCGTGGCTTTCGTGAAGGGGGTGTCTCCGCCGCCTCCCGCCTGATGAACGAAATCGGGCAGCGCATGCTGGTCATGCGCGGACAGATACCACTTGAGCGCGGTGCCCGTGGAATCATGGAGGATCGTGAAGGTGCCCCACTCATGCACAGTGAACTCCGCGCGTCCGGTTCCGGGTAGTGACAGCGCCGCGAACAGCAGCGCTCCGATAGCAGATGATGTTGATTTCATATGCCGCACAGCATGGCGAGACATGCCGGGACGGATGTAAGGAGTCTGTAAATCGGCGCCGGCTGCCCGGCCTTCAGGAGCCGGAAGCCGCGTGCGCTGCACGATGCGGGGAAACCTCCGCCGCGAACAGCGGCAGCGACTGCACCTGCGCGTCAATGATCTGCCGGCAGCGCACGATCTCCTGCTCGCGGCGCGCCCGGGTCTCGCCGGCGATGCATTCAAGGGTGTCGATGTCGTGAAGATAAACGCCTTCAATGTCGTTCACGGAAGGCTCGACGTCGCGGGGGACGGCGATGTCGATGATGTAGAGCGGGCGTCCGTGGCGGCGGCGCATCGCGGGCACGATCTGTTCCGGATGAATCACGGTGTGCGGCGCGGAGGTGCTGCTGATAATGATATCCACGTGCGCGGCCTCGGCCGGCCACTGCTCGAAATGGAGCGCCTGCCCTGACAACTCCGACGCCAGTTCGATGGCACGGTCATGGTTGCGGTTGGAAACGACGATGCCGCGCGCGCCGCGGCTTTGCAGGCTCTGCGCACAGCGGCGGCTCATCTCGCCGGCACCGAGCAGCATCACGCGGCTCTCCTTGAGATCGCCGAAGATCTTCTCCGCCAGCTCCACCGCCACCGAGCCCACGCTCGTGGCACCGCGCTGAATGTCCGTGTTGTTGCGCACCATCTTGCCGACGCGGAACGAGTGCTGGAAGAGCTTGTTGAGCACGCGCGCCGTGCCCCCTGCCTGCTGCGCGGCGGCGTAGGCGTCCTTCACCTGACCGAATATTTCCGTCTCGCCGAGGACCATGCTTTCCAAACCGCTGACCACAGAAAACAAATGCCGTGCGGCATCCTCGCGCTGGTGGCGGAAGAACGGCGAGATGTCCTCAATTTGGAAGCGGCTGCGCAACCAGCCCTCTACCTGCAACGTCGCCCCCGGCGTCCCGGCGGTGGCGTAGATTTCCACGCGATTGCATGTCGAGAGCACCACCGCCTCGCCCACGCCATCGAGAGCGGTAAGCTGCTGAACCGCCGCGGGCACATCCTTCGCGGCCACCGCCACGCGCTCGCGGAGTTCCACCGGTGCGGTCGCGTGACTGAGTCCAAAACAAAAAATCATGGGCATTACCGGGGAGTGACAAACCACAAACTGGCGACGGCGAGCACGAAGCAGACCACGGCCGCCCACGCCGCGCGCCGGGAGGACATGCCGCGCCATTGTTCATAAACACCGAGCAGCACATACGCGGCCCACACGATCCAGACCACGATCAGCTTTCCTGCCTCCGGGCTTTTCTCCATCTGATAGGCGGCGACGATGCCGACGGTGAGAATCAGGGTGCCTGTGAGCAACAGCCGCTTCATGGCCTTGGCGAGGTGATGCACCGGCGGCAGGGTGCGCAGGAGACTGAGATTCGTGTGCTTTTTCAGCAACCGGTCCTGGAGCAGAAACATCACCCCGGCCACGAACGCCAAAGCGAAGGCCCCATACGCCATCAGCGATAGCGAGGCGTGCAGTTCTGTCCACAATCCAGGCGATCCTTTTCCAGAGACGGCGGGCGGATCGGGCTTCATCAACGCCGCCACCTGCATGAGAAACGCCAGCGGTGCCGTGAACGCCCCCAGCAGCGACAGCCGGTAGGCACTGCCGACGATGAAATAAAACAGCACCATCGCCCAGCCGGTAAATGTCAGCAGCTCGAAGGGATTCGTGATCGGACACCGGCCCAGCACCTGCCCGCGCCAGTAGAGGAAAAGACACTGGCAAAGGAACCCGCCGGCGATGAGGCCGAAGGCCGTCCACGAATGCCGGTACGCGCCGCGACGCAGGGACAGGAACGCGTGAACGAATCCTCCCAGATACAATATCGTGGCCACCACGAGCGCCGTTTTTTCCGCCGTCATAGAGTTGAAATGGAGATGCCGGTCAGCCGACCGGCGCGCCATCCTTGAGGCCCGGCGGATGAAATGCAACCCGGCTGGCTGGGGCTTTCTTCCAGCTTGCCGCGACGGGGGCCGCGCTTATCTGCCGCACGTTATGTCGAAAAAACCTGTAGTTCTTATCATCCGCGACGGCTGGGGCATCAATCCCGGCGGCCGCGAGCACGCCGTGGAAAACGGTGACGCCACCCTGCTGGCTCACACGCCTTTCCACGACCATCTCTACGCCACCTATCCCTGCTGCAAAATCTCCGGCAGTGGCGAAGACGTCGGACTACCCGCGGGACAGATGGGAAACAGTGAAGTCGGCCACCTCAATCTCGGCGCGGGGCGCATCGTTTATCAGGATCTCACGCGCATCAACAAATCCATCCGCGACGGCGAATTGGCAGAGAACCCGGTCATCCAGGAAGCCTTCTCCAAAGCACGCGGACGGCGCATTCACTTTCTCGGACTGGTCAGCGATGGCGGCGTGCACAGTCACCAGGATCATCTCGTGGCGCTATGTGCCGCGGCGAAGGATGCAGGCTGCGAGGACATCATGGTCCACGCCATCACGGACGGACGCGACACCGATCCCAAAGGCGGCGCAGCCTATCTGGCGAAATTGGAGGCCGATCTTGTTCCCACGGGCGCAAAGATCGCCACTGTGATCGGGCGCTTCTACGCCATGGACCGCGACCATCGCTGGGAACGGAACAAACTGGCGTGGGACGCCATCGTGCTGGGCCGTGGAGAGGTGCGCACCAATTCCCCGTCAGCCGCAGCGCTGGCGGCTTATGAACTTGATCCCCGCGGCGACGAGTTCATGCAGCCCATGACCTTCAGCCATGACAACCAGCAGCGCGTCCGTGAGGGCGATGTCGTCATGTGGTTCAACTTCCGCGCCGATCGCTCCCGCCAGCTTACCGAGGCCTTCATGGATCCGGCGTTTAAGGGCTTTGAGCGCGAGGTGACGCCTCATCTCGCCTATTACACGCTGACAGAATACAAGGAGACCTACTCTGCACTCGGCGTGCGCGTGATCTTTGAGCCCATCGGCATGACAAAGATACTCGGCCAGATCCTGTCCGAAGCCGGCCTGACACAACTGCGCGCCGCAGAGACGGAGAAATTCCCCCACGTCACGTTCTTCTTCAATGCCGGCACCGACATCGCATTTCCCGGCGAAGACCGCTATCTCGCCATCAGTCCCAAGGAAGTGCCGACCTACGACAAGAAACCGCAGATGAGCGCGCCGGACCTCGCTTTTGAAATCTGGCGGCGGCTGGAAAACAACGACGCCGTCATCCTGAACTTCGCCAACCCTGACATGGTCGGCCACACCGGCGTGGTGGAAGCCGGCATCCACGCCTGCGAAACGATAGACCTCGGCGTCCGCCTCATCGTGGAAAAAGTGCTCGCCCTCGGCGGCCAGTTGTTCATCACCGCCGACCACGGGAACTGCGAACTCATGCGCAACCCCGACGGCTCACCCAACACCGCGCACACCACAAACCTCGTCCACGGCATCTACGTCGCCAAAGATACGAAAAAGGTGAAACTCCGCGACGGCATCCTCGCCGACATCGCCCCCACCCTCCTCGCCATGCTCGGCGTGCCGCAGCCGGAGGAAATGACGGGGCGGAGCCTGCTTTCGTAAGACCGCGGCTCGCTCAGCCGTCCCGCCTAGCCCGTCCACCGCTCCCGCAAGGAGTCCGGGATACCCATGACCTCGCTCCGGGCACCATTGTCGCCCTTCCAGGCATACTTGTCGCCCTCCCAAGCATACTTGTCCTCATCCCAGGCATACTTGTCCACCTCCCAGGCGTACTTGTCCACCTCCCAGGCGTACTTGTTTGCCTCCCCCTCGTACTTGTCCGCCTCCCAAGCCTACTTGTTTGCCTCCCCGTCGTACTTGTCCGCCTCCCCGTCGTACTTGTCCGCCTTCCAGGCGTACTTGCCTGCCTCCCTAGAGTCCAGGGAGACACTAAAGAGTGTTTGGGACACACAAGTGGTGTCCCGAGACAGGCGAATGGGTTCCGGGAACAAGCGAATGGGTGGCTGGAACAGGCGAGTTGGTGTCGTGAACAGGCGACAAGAGACTTGGGGCAAGCACATGGCTGCCGGGGAAGTGAATACTTGCCTGTGGGAGCCCCTCATGGGCGTCCGTGAAGTCTCCGCGTCCTCCGGGTGGCCCTCACTGGCACCCAAGAGGGCCGCCGGGGCGGGCGGGGCGGCCCATCAGGGCGATTTGACCTCGATATCGTCGAACTGGATAGGGAACTCCGAGTAGGGGGTGCCCCAAACGGAGGCCTTGCCCTGGGCGGGAGCGTCCGGGCTGGCCCATGTGAGAGTTGGGGCGTCGGGACGGGGCTTCCCGTCTTCCCAGACGCGGGCTTCGACGGTCGCTCCCTTGCCGTCGGCGGCGGGTTTGACGGTGAGTTCGAGGCGCGTCCAGGTGCCGGAAGTCCAGGCATACGGCGCGGTGGCCATGGCTTCCTCCTTGTCAGTGCTCTTGACGATCTCGATGGTCTTCGCCGCCGGCACGACGCGGAGCCGCGGCCCGCTGATGCCGTGGAGCCCGATGCCAAACCTCGGCTGCGTGCGGCGCTTGCCCGTCGCCTTGATGCGGGCGCTGACCGTGCAGGGGCCTTTGACGGATTTTCCCAGCAGCACCCCGCCGTCCACAATGGGCAGGGGCTGGAGTTCGAGCACTTTATTCTCCCCGTCGGCCACGATGAGCAGCTTAGCCTCCTGATCAGTGGACATGTATTCATCCGGCACCGGCCCGGCCATGAGCGCCTGAAAGTCAAACTTCTGAGGCGCAGGCGCGGCTGGCGGCGTGGCGTCCTGAGCAGCAGCGAACGTGGCGAAGGAGAGGAAAAGGAGGCGGGAGATCATGACTGGGGAGATGCGGGGATTTTGAAAAGAGAGAAGGGAATTGCTCCGATTAGCGAGTGTCATCAGGATCGTCGCGGTGACTATGCCAGAAACGGAGCACATGGACGATGCCTGCGGCTTCGTCTATGCGGTAAATGATACGATAGCTGCTCTTGAAGACCAGTATCTCCCGGGTGCCGGGAAGCAGAGCCGCGCGGACAATCCTGCCCAGCAGCGCTGCGGCGGGATCGGTGATGTGAGACTGCGCCGCCCCGATCAGATCCCGCACATACTGCTCACCTCGTTCCGGTTCACCACGCGAGGTCCAGTAATCATCCAGTTCATGGAGATCACTCAGGGCCGCATCGGTTACGCGGACTTGGAACGGCGCTGATCCCATTTTGCCTCCATCAGGTGTTTGATCTCCTCCAGCGGGCGCTCACGACCGGCGCGCACATCTTCCTCGGCGACGGTGATGGCCCGCAGCAGCCGCGCTTCTTCATGCAGACCGGTCCATGCGCTGGAATCGTCAGGCAATTCGGAAAGCCAGGCGAGGGTTTGTTCTTTGACACTCATAACAGATGGAGAAGTAGCTGTTCTTCAGGCATTGCGCAAGCTGAGGCAGTTCACTCATGCCGCAGCGCGGTGGTGATGCGTTTCGTCAGCGCGAGTCTGGCGGCGAGCCAGCAGAAGAGCATGCCGCCGGCGAGCAGAGCGAGGAGAATGAGAGCGAGCGTGCCCAGCGGCAAGCCGCCGGCGCCGGCGAGTTTGAGATTCGGCCACACGGCGAGCAGGGCGGTGACGCTGCCGAGCACGATGGCGGCGAAGAACAGGAACCAGTGCTCCGCGAGCACCATGAGGCGGAGCTGATTTGGCAGGAAGCCGCAGGCGGAGAGCGTGGCGAACTCGGCGCGGCGTTCCAAAATGTGCCGGGCCACCAGCACGCCGAGTCCGATCGTTGACAACAACAGCGCCAGCCCGCCGAGCGTGCTGAAGATAGTGAGATACGTATTCTGCACCGCCTGGAACTGCGCCAGCCGCTCCGGCGCGCTCGTCAGGGTGAAGCTCCGGCTGGTGAGTTGTTCGACGGCGAGCTTGCGGAAAGACTCCGCCCTGGGAGCGGGCGCATCCACGAGGAAGAAGCGGTAGCCTTTAGTGTCAGGGTAGGTGTAGGTGAACTGGTCCTCGCTGATGATGATATTGCCCTGGAGCACAGTGCCGGCGAGCAGGCCAACGATCTTGAGCGGCAAAGGCTCGCCCCGGCTGTTGGGCACAGTTACAGTGTCGCCCAGCTTCTTCCCCAGCGCGAACATCGCGGAATACTGATCCATGATGGCGGGGATCGCACTCTCGTTGCCGTGCCTGAGCGCATCCCAGCCAGCACCGCTTTTGATTTCACTGGCGAAAGGAAACGCATCGGCCGGCATGGCGTCCGGACTGACGCCGAGCACCCGCGGCGTCTGCGCACGGTTCAGATTCAAGCAAGACGCCTCCTCGCCGTCGCGGACGCGGAAGGGCACGAACTTCACGCCGGCGAGTTCGTCAGGATCGAAGTCCCACACCTTTTGCCCGGCGTTGCTGTTGAGGTCCTCGTAGATGGGCAGCGTGCTTTCGCCGATGAACGCAAACCCGCCCGCGCCGCTCTGCCGGGTGTTCTCCGTGAGCCTCGCATCCTGACGGAAGGCATTGAGCGCCGTGACCATAAAAACGCCCAGCGCCAGCAGTCCCGCCAGCGCCACACTGCGCCCGCGGCGGCGAGTAGTATTGCGGACTCCAAGTGCCCATACATTCTCCGCTCCGGCGGCTGCTTCCTCCGACCTCTTCAGCCTCCAATTGAGAAGCCGCAACCCATCCACGAGCAGCAGGAAAGCCGCGCCGAAGAACAACATCGGCGCGATGTGCTGCGGCACCCGCGGCGTGAACACGAGCATCGCCGCCGCTGCTGCCGTCGCCAACCCGATGGGCAGGAAGCGCGCGACTTTCGCCATGCGCGATTTCTTCTCTGACTTCACCGTTGCCAGCGAACCCGCGAGCAGCGCCCGCGGCTGCGCGCGCAGCAGCCGGCGTGTCGCCCACCAGATGACGCCAAGCGAAAGCAGCACCGTGACGGCTCCGGCAATGATGAGCGTGAGCGGCTTCACCGTGTAGAGAAACTTGAGACCCAGCGCGGCGTCCGACCAGTCGCTCTCCAGCTTCGCGAGAGTCCAGCGCGTATAGAATTGCCCGGCGAAAACCCCGGCCACTGCCGCGGGCAACATGATCCAGAGCGCCTCGCGGAGGAACAGCCCGCGCACTTCTTTTCCCGTCCAGCCGGTCGCCCGCAGCACACCGCACTGAGTGGCGCGCTGTTCGATGCCGAAGATAAAAAGCAGCGCCGCCAGCAGCAGCGCCGTGACGATGAGGAACGCGCTCATGCTCACAAACAGCGCGCCGAAGTCCATGCTGTCGCTCACCGCGCGCGCCGCGGATTCCTTGACGGACACGACCGTGAGCCCGGCATCTGCGGGTGTCAGGGCGGCGGCGAGTTTGGCGGTAACTTCGGCGACGGATTCCTTTGTCGGAATCTGGAAGGAAGTCAGCGAGCCGAAACGGTTGGCCCAGAGTTTCTGACCGTCGCCCAGCGGCAGCCAGAGTTTCGGCATGCCTTTGTACTGCTTCCAGTAGTCGTCGTCCTTGTCGCGGATGATCTCTTGATTGATGGGAATGCCCGGCTTCCAGTCGCGACAGCTTTTGGATTCGGTGATGCCCGGGAAATCCGGCGTCCAGTCGGGGCGCACCATGGGATCCGTCATCGCGAGCACTTCGCCGACAGTGAAGTCCGCCGTGTCCTCCTCCAACTGCCGCGCCCGCGTGACGCGGAAGAATTTCAGCTTGAGAGGATCGCCAGCCTTCACGCCGAGATCATCCGCGAGCCACTGACTGATGCGGGCTTTCCCCTTCCCTTCCCCGCCGGTGCCCGTGGCCATGCTGTAAGGTGTCACCTTGCCGTTCCCCTGAATTTCATTCACCAGATACGTCAGCACGCCCTGCGCAGCGGGATACTGCTGCTGCACTTTCGCCGCGAGGTCGTCACTTAGAAAAATCCGGCTGGTGGCAACCACGAGGCGCTCGCCTTCGCCAGTGACGGTGAGGCCGGCGTCCTCAATGGTGAGCGATGCATCAAGCGCAGCGTCGAACGCGGCTTTGTCTGCGCTGTCGGAAAGCAGAAGATTCGCCCGGCCCGGCAGCGCCGCAAGTTCCTGGAGTTTGGCGAGCGGCAGCCAGGCATTGAGGGGCGGCGCCTGGCCGGCGGCGAGACTGAACGCACCGAGGTTTTCCGCTTCCACGACCCCATCCACCTTGATGCGCAACTGCACGGTCTGATCCGACTCCCCGGACAGCGGCGCATCGCGCGAGAGGAATCCGGGCTTCTCAAAGCGAAGGATGACTTCCCCGCCCTTTCCGTCCGGCGAAACGTGCAGCGCGTGGGCGAGGGCTTCGTTGATGAGCACGCCGTCGCCCAGCTTCGGCGGAGACACATAAGCCGCGGCAGTTCCATCGGGTACGTTTGGGGTGGAAGTATCCCGCAGATTCCAAAACTCCTGCCGCACGCCGTAGAGATTCACCCCGCCGGCCCGCAGCTTTTCTCCCGGCTCAGTCACGGTCCCCTGGAGGAAAAGCGTCGGCTCCAGCACCGGCTGGCCCGGCAGCTTCGCCCGCGCTTTCTCCGCCAACGCCTCCGTGAAGAACCCGTCCGTCGCCGCCGCTGCCGTGCCGATCTTGCCCAACCGAATCTCCGCCTGCCGCGCCAGTGTCGCCCGGACCGAATCCCCCGTGACGAGCGACCCGCTGATGACCGCCGCCGTGAGCAGCACGCCGAGAAACAGCCCCACATGCCAGCGCCAGTAGTGCGAAAGGCTGCGCAGAGTGAGAAGGGAACGCGTCATGCCGCATCACTGCCCGAGCCGACGGGGAAGTCAATCAGGGCGGAATTGTTGGCTTTCGTGCGGTAACGATGCCGCGAATGGCGGAGGAATCACGCCGGCCGTCGAGCACGGCAAGAATCAGGGTTCGCTCCCGCTCCTGAATGAAGTAGGCGACGTAGTAGGACTTTCTCAGGATAGCGCGCTGTACACGCCCGTATTTCCTGGGAAAACTGCCGGGATTCCATTCGATCCAATTAACGGTGTCGTCGTACTTTCTCAGGAAATGCTCGCGTCCGCGAGGGTGCCACGATGCATAGTGCTCCATAGCCTCGCGCAAATCACCCTCCACTTCCGGCAGCGAGAATACCGCTTTGCTGTTCATGATTTCCTCAGTCGCCGCATCATCTCCTGGTGAGGGATAGGCCCGCTCTTACCGGCCCGGCAGGACCGGAGCCGTTCATCCAAAATGCGTTTGTGAGCGGCGGGGACGGGCAGGCTCTCCTCATCCGCCACCGAGAGCCAAAGGCGCTCCGCGAGTTCGAGGCGT
The DNA here is from genome assembly GCA_031429155.1 of Verrucomicrobiota bacterium. Lineage (GTDB taxonomy): Bacteria > Verrucomicrobiota > Verrucomicrobiia > Verrucomicrobiales > V1-33 > V1-33. The sequence continues at coordinate 9,629 of JANOZA010000391.1, forward strand.
TTGCGTTTGGGAAGGCGCAGAAGGGTTTCTACTGATGCAGTGCTCATGTAGAGCATGGTGTCCCAGCACGTTTGCAATGCAACCGCTCCGCCGTGCAAGCCTGCAAGGCGCCCAAGGAGGAGGGACACACCGTGAGGCTCTTCAATTCCAACCCGGCGACGATCATGACGGACCCGGGGGCTGCAGTGCGGGTCGCCTGAACGATGACGGCAGGATCCCGGCTCCGGGAGACCGCCGAAGGCCAGGTCGCCGCTCTCTGCACCGTCGTTACTCTGTCAACACGCGGAAGAACCTCCGTGCCGGGCTGCCGGCGGGGACGGTGAAGGTCTTCACGGAGGCGATGCTGATAAGCAGGTTCAATCCGGGTGGAGGCGCGGCCTGTAACTTCTCTGATTCGAATCACTGGAGCCGGCAGGCTGTGATCCGCTGCTTTTCGGGAATTCCGCCACTTTGACAAAAGAGGAGCGCATGTGAGGTTGGAGCACTCTCCGCAGCGCTATGAATACCCGCCTCTTCCTCACCGCCACCCTCCTGCTCACTGCCTCGCCCGCCCTCCGCGCGGCGGATGGGTCGGTCTCCTTCAATGGAGCCAGCCAATACATCTCCGTGCCGAACTTCGAAAGCGCGGGTGTCTCCAACGAGGTCACGGTCGAGTTCTGGGCGCGGGCGGAACGGCTGGCGCAGCAGGCGGCTTTCATGCTGGCTCCCGACCATGCCGCGAACCGCTTCCAGGCCAGCATCAGCTACAACAGCGGCGGCAACACCAACACCTACTGGGACTTTGGCAACATCGGCACCAACGGCCGCCTCTTCGTCGCCAATCCGCCGAACACCGTCGGCAACTGGACGCACTACGCCTTCGTCTCCAGCGCCAACGGCGGGTTGATGAAGATCTACGTCAATGGCGTGGAGGCCGCGGCGAAGAGCGGGGCGGCCTCTTACTTCAACAACCACGGCAATCAGGCCACCGGCTACAGCCTGCACCTCGGCGGCGGCCCCGGCTTTCATTTTGAGGGCAGACTCGATGAGTTCCGCGTCTGGAATGTGGCGCGCACCCCGGCCCAGATTCAGGCCTGCCTCGGGGCCACCCTCACGGGCAGCGAGGCCGGGCTGCGGCTGTATTATAAGTTCGACGAAGACTCCGGCACCCTCGCTGTGAACAGCGCCGACACCGGCGCCAGCTACACCGGCACGCTGCTCAATGGCGTCACCCGCTCCGCCCCGGCCCGCGCCGTCGTCGAGACGGTCAGCGACTCCGGCCCCGGCTCCCTGCGCCGAGCCTTTGAGGATGGGGTCGGCTACATTTCCTTCGCCCCCGCGCTCTCCGGGCAGACGATTACGCTCGACTCGGAAATCATCGCGACAGGTAGTGCCACGGCCACAGTCACCGTGGATGCCGGCAGCCTGCCCCGCGGCCTCACCCTCGATGGCGTGCGCAATAGCGGGCCGAACCGCCTCTTCACCGTCAACGCCGGCCAGACCCTCACCCTCACCGGCCTCACCCTCACCGGCGGGAATGGCGGCGGGGCCACCGCCAACGGCGACGGCGGGGCCATCCTGAACCTCGGCACGCTCACGCTCCATCGCTGCACTGTTTTCGGGAACAGGACAGGAATCGCCGGCGACGGCGGGGCCATCGCCACCATCGGCCCGCTCAAGGCCACGCAATGCACCTTTTACGACAACAACGCTTCGGCAGCCGGCGGAGCCATTCGAGGGGCAGTCGGCATTGTAGAACTGGTCCACTGCACGGTCGCCGGCAATTCCTGCCTTGCCGGCAACGGCGGCGGTATCAGTGGCACTTTGAGTTCGCTGCGCGTCACCCACAGCATCATCTCGGCGAACACCCTCGGCGGGACCGGAGCAGGGCGCGATGTGTTCGCCAACGCCGGTGAGGTCGTCTGGACCGGCGCGAACTTCGTGGGCCAGTTCGTCAATGAAGGCGCGACCGTGACCGGGCCAGCTCCCTCCACCCTCACCCCGCAGATCGCCCCGTTTGGCGACTACGGCGGCCGGGCCCGCGCGATGCCGCCGCTGCCGGGCAGCCCGGTCATCAATGCCGCCACCGGCAGCACCATCACCTCGGATCAGCGCGGCTTTCTCGTCGTGGGCACACCGGACAGCGGGGCCGCAGAGGGCGTCATCGCCGTCACCACCGCCGAGGATGAACTGGACTCCCCCATCACCGCCGGCACCGGCATTTCCCTGCGCGAGGCCATCACCGGCGGCCCCGGCAGCCGGATCGTCTTTGCCCCCCACCTCGACCGGGCCACCATCACCCTCGCCGCCAGCCGGGGGGAAATCGCCCTCACCCGGCCCCTCATCGTGGACGGCACCGGCCTCCCGCATGGCGTCACCCTCGACGGCGGCCCGGGCACCAACCGCCTCTTCCACCTCACCGGCACGGCCCCGGTGACGCTGACGGGCCTCACCCTCACCGGGGGCAAGGCCCCGGGGGCGCGTGGCGGAGCCATCCTCACCGCTGCCGGCACCGATCTCACCCTCTCCCGCTGCACCCTCACCGGCCATACCGCGCTGGAAGGCGGGGCCATCTTCAGCCTCGGACGTCTCATCCTCGAACGCTGCACCTTCACCGGGAATACCGGCGGCTACGGCGGTGCCCTGCAATGCCAGGGACTCACCACCATCAACCACTGCACCATCGCGGGGAATCATGGCACCTTTGCCGGCGGCGGCATCTTCAACAAAAACACCACTGCGTCCGCTCCGCTCACCGTCGCCCACAGCATCATCGCCAACAACACCGCCGCCGAACCCAACGGCACCGACCTCTTCAACCAGGTGGCCGATTTGATCTACGACGGGGCCAACAACGTCCGTTCCGACTTCAATGACCGCTCCGACGTCGGCGGCACCCCCGGCGCCATCCTCTACCGGCAAGAGCCGGACCTCTCTCCGCTCGGGGAATACGGCGGCCCCACCCGCACCATGATCCTCAGCCGGGGCAGCCCGGCCCGCAACACCGCCGCCAGCAGCACCGCCAGCCCGCTGGACCAGCGCGGCTATCCCATGGTCGGCGTGCCCGACCTCGGAGCCTGCGAGGCCGGGAACATCAACTCCTACTCCACCTGGTCCTGGGACATGACCAGCAGGCTCCGCGCCGATCCGGACACAGACCTGGACCGGGATGGCATCACCAACTTCTACGAATACGCCACCCTCACCGATCCACTGATCCGCAATGTCCCGATCAGCCCGAAATTTGAAAGTGAGAGTATCCCGGACCCTGTTCGCCCCGGCTTCAATTCCTTCGTTCCCGTAGTCAGTTTGAAGGTCCGCCGGCACCAGGCGGACCTCATCTACACTATCGAGGGCAGCATCAATATGAATGGTTGGGTCCCCATCGCCACCTACGACAGCGCCAACGACCTGACCCGCCGCCTCGGACCATTCGCCTCAGTCACGATGGGAGACGGCGATGTCCTCACGGCGCGCGACATCAACGGCCTATTTCATTTCTTCCGGGTGAAGTTTGGCATCCAGCAATAGCGCCCCGGTCCGCAGGTTGGTGTATAGGCTTTAAAGAACCGCTGATTTAATCCAGGAGCCGACCCCCTAGCGCGGCCATGCCCCGGGCTGGCCGTGCTGGTTCCGGTGTGGGTCCCGTAGTCCGGGGCCAAACACGGGCAGCCCAGGGGCATGCCCGTGCTGCGGGCAGAGCGCCCCGGCGGTGAATTCAGCGTCTCCCTCGCCGATTTCACCCTATATCCGCAGCACTCGTTTTAACCTAAAAACCGCGATGGAGGTGAACAGAAGGAAGCAAAGGAAGCAAAGAGCACAGCTTCGGGCCGCAACCCCGGTCACCCTGCGGGTGACCGGATGACAGGGGATCCAGCTTGGCCAGACCGTCGACCCGCAAGCCCGCCGCCAAGGCGCCGGGCAAAGCCGCT
>JANOZA010000392.1:0-6379 GCA_031429155.1 Verrucomicrobiota bacterium
GCACTGCGCCCGTTGCCGCAACAGGTGATCCGTCAGCACGAGAATCGCCATCGCCTCGACTATCGGCACTGCACGAGGGAGCACACAGGCATCGTGCCGCCCGCGGCCCGTCAGCGTCGTTTCCTCGTGCGCGCTGCTCACCGTGTCCTGCTCGCGCATCACCGTCGCCGTCGGCTTGAACGCCACGCGGAAAACAATGTCCTCGCCATTGGAAATCCCGCCCTGCACGCCGCCGGAATCATTCTTTGTAGTCACCACGCGCCCGTCCTTCATGCGGAACGGATCGTTGTGCTCCAGTCCCGTCAGCAGCGTGCCCGCGAACCCGCTCCCGATTTCAAAAGCCTTCGTCGCCGGCAGACTCAACATCGCCTTGGCCAGTTCCGCCTCCAGCTTGTCGAACACCGGAGCCCCCAGCCCCGGCGGGCAGCCGCGAATGACGCACTCGATCACGCCGCCGACGCTGTTCCCCTCGCCGCGCATCTTTTTGATCAACTCAATCATCGGCTCCACCATTTCAGGATCGCCGGTGCGCACGATGTTGCTCTCCACCTGCGCCTGCGTCACCGACGCCGGGTCCACCTGCGCCGTCAGGTTATAAATACTCTTCACCCACGCCACCACCTCCACCTCCGGGGCCAGCGCCGCCAGCACCTTCTTCCCCACCACCGCCGCCGCCACGCGTCCGATGGACTCCCGCGCACTCGCCCTTCCCCCGCCCTGCCAGTTCCGGATGCCATACTTCGCATCGTAAGTGTAGTCCGCATGACTCGGCCGATACTTCTCCGCCATCTCCGTGTAAGCCCCCGGACGCGCGTCCTCATTCCGCACCATGATCGAGATCGGCGACCCCAGCGTCATCCCCTCGAATACCCCGCTGAGAATCTCGCACCGGTCCAGTTCCTTGCGCGGCGTGACGATATCGCTCTGCCCCGGGCGCCGCCGGTCGAGATCCACCTGCACATCCTCCGCCGTCAGCGGCAACCGCGGCGGGCAGCCATCAATGACCACACCGACCCCGCCGCCGTGACTCTCGCCCCACGTCGTGACTCTGAATACCTGACCCCAAATACTGGACATGCCCTGCGCATAGCGTCCGCCTTTTCCCGGAGCAAGCCGGTTCTGCCTCCATCCGCAGACCATCCAACCATCACGGCGCCCCGCTCCACCAGCCATCCAGCTTCCCCCGCAGCCTCTGCACATCCTGAACACGATCCGCAGCCAGGTTCTTCAATTCCTTTGGATCGGCGAGGACATCATAAAGCTCAACCGGCGCGTCGGGCTCGCTGGCTCCGGGGACCATCAGCTTCAGATTCTTCTGAATGCACCAGCGCCAGCGCAGGCTTTTCGCGGGTGCGTCGAGGTCCACGGCGTTGTGGGTGAAACATCCTCCGAAGATCGTGTCGCGACCGGCGACGGCGGCATCGTCGAAGAGATTCAGACCGCTCATTTCCTTCGGCGGCTCGATGCCGGCGGCGCGCAGGAGTGTCGGTGCGATGTCCACGGAACTCGCCAGCGCGTCCGGCTGCCGCGCTTTCACCTTAGCGGGCCAGCGCAGCATGATCGGCGTCCGCAGACCGCCGTCGTACTGGCTTTGCTTCGACCGCGGCGCGTAGGCGGCTTTGTCCTCGCTCTGGATCCAACCGTTGTCGGCGAGATAGACGACGATGGTGTTCTCTGACAGACCCTCTTTATCCAAATGCTCCAGAAGTTGACCACACGTCTCGTCGAACCAGTCCACCATCGCCCAGTAGCGGGCCACGTGCAGCGACGGCGTCTTGTCTTTGTATTTGTCCAACAGCCACGCCGGCGGCGTATGCGGGTCGTGCGGCATCATCGGCGCATACCAGACGAAGAACGGCTTCGCCTCCTTCTTCGCCCGTCCGATGAACTCATAGATCGGCTCCATCGTCTTCCGTCCGATGTCCAGCCCTGCATCGCCGTGGCGTGCTCCGAGAGTCATGCCTTCAGTGAATCCACCGCGCTTATAGCTTCCCTGCCACCACTTCCCCGTCTGGAGACTCACATACCCGTGCTGCCCCAACATCCGGGCCAGTCCCGGTGCGGCATCCATGAAGGTATTCATCTTCTCCCGCCCGGCGACGAACTCCGGGCTCTCCAGTTTCGGCTGCCCCGGCACCGCCGCTTTGGCCACGGGCGGATCGTTCGAGGTGATGCGGTGCTGGTGCGGATACATCCCCGTGAGCAGCGTTGCCAAACTCGGACAGCAGAGGCTGCTCGTCACGTAGCCGCGACGAAACGTCAGGCTCTGCGATGCCAGCTTGTCGATATTCGGCGTCTTGATCTGCGGGTGGCCCATGAATCCATAGTCCGTCCACGCATGATCATCGGAAATGATCATCACGATGTTCGGCGGGGACTCAGCACGGGCGGGCAACGCCCCGGCGATGCAAAGAACGAGGAGGAGCAGACGGTTCATATTTTTGTGGGGTTTCTTAAATCCCGCCCACAGCCTTCGTCTTCGCCGGCGAGCCAGGGACATCGAAGACCTGCACTTTCACCGGCGCTTTCCTGACGGCGGTATCAAAGAGCAGCGTCACGCGCTGCCGGCCTGCGGGCACGTCCACCTGCATCTCAGCGGCTGCAGGAACTTCCTTGCCGGCCACGAAAATCTGGACGCCCGCGGGATCATTCATTCGCAGACCGATCTTCCCGGCGCCGCTGACTTCGATCTCGCTCTCAATGGCGCGCCACTCACTGGTGCCGACCTTGATCAGCGTCGCCTCCTCGCCGTGGACCATGCCGTTCACGCGGCTGTAAAACGGCAACCAGGTCAGTTCCGCAGCGGCTTCGTGGAAGCCCTTGTTGCCCTTGAGATTCATCCAGCGCCAGGCATCGGCGGGCGGCTGCGCGGTGCGCCAGCGGCGCAGCGTGCCGTCCTCCTGGACCTTGTAGTTGCCCTCTTTGCCCAACTCCGAGAGGAAACGCACGAGGTCCACGAATTCATCGCGGCGCAGCGTCGCCGTCAGACCGGGCGGCATGAGGGACACGGGGATGTTCTCCTTCTTGGCCACGCTGGCGGCGGGAATGGAATCCGTCTTGCCCGCGGCGTCGCGGAGCAGGACTTCGCGACCATCCTCGCGGACGAGGAATCCACTGTGAACGCCGCCGTCCTTCGTGCTCACCATCACCGTCGCGTAGCCTTCTTTGATCTTCTTCGACGGCTCCAGCAGGCTCTCTATTATATAGTCAACGGGCGCGCTGGCTCCGATGCTGACCATGTCCGGCCCCACGATGCCGCCCACCGCGCCGATAGCGTGGCAGTTCATGCACTGCGAAGCGGCCCGGCGATAAACGAGTTCTCCGCGCGCGGGATCACCCGCGGATTTCACATCGGCTATCATCTGCGTGAGCTGCTCCGGCGTCAGTGCCATCACCGGCTGGAGTCCGCCGGCTATCGTCAGAGCTTCGATGAGAGCCTTCGTGTCGCCACCCACCGCGCTGGCCTTCTGCACGCCGGCTGTGGCAATGGCGGCGGGAATCTTCTTATCCTTTAACGCCGCGGCGAGAATGCCGGGGCCGTCTTTGCGGGCGAGAAAGGCCTCGAACACGCGCCCGGCGGCGGCGGTGCCTTCGGCGTCGTCCTTGAGCTGCCATTTACCGGCGAAGAATTCAGCGGCGTCTGCGGCGGCGGCCTGTGCATTGATGCGGGAATAGTTTGCGAGGATTTCGGCGGTGTAGGGAATGATATACACCTTCCGCTCATGAAGCAGGTGGCGGAAAAACCGCTGGCTGGCTTCGCCGCCAAGTTCGGTCAGTGCGCGGATTGCGACGACGTTTCCGGCTTGTGCGTTGATCTCCATTTTTCCCCGCCAAGGCTCGTGCTGCATCGCGCCGGCGAGGGTCAGGGCCAAATCTACAATTTTATCGGGACGAGGCGGGACAGGAATGTCTAGGCTTTCTTCGCTGCCCGGCGGCAGGTTCTGAAGTCTTATACCCCGCTGCCGGGCAGCCGTAGTCAGGGCGTCGTAGATGGCGTATTCCTCTGATTCGGAGGTATGCGCATTGACTGTGCGGATACTCAGCAACCGAAGCTGCTCTGCATTGGCCAGTGCACCCGCGAGGCGAATGATCTCCACTTTGCGTTCGACCGGAATTTTGACATCGTCCAACATCCCGAGCAGCGCGCCGACGGCCTCCGGCTTGTCTGCGGCTTTCAGGGCGAACGCAATGTGCGACACGTTGCCGCCGAAGGTGATCTCGCCTTTCTGGAAGGCGGGCAGCCAGACGTTCGCCAGTTCACGGCAAGTGAGCCACAGGGCGAAGTCGAGGTTCTCGTCCATTGGGTGATCGAGGGCGCGGCAGGCGAGTTCGACGGCCTGCGCCGACGCGAACATTCGCAGCGCATTGATGGCCTCCAGCCGCACTCTCGCACTGCCGTCTGCAATGAATCCCTTCTCATCGGCGAAAAACGTGGCTCGCTTCAGCACTGTCTGCTTCACGTCATCAGGAAGCGGATAATGAAGGGCGATCTGGCCTGCGTTCCGTATCCCGAGTGCTTTCAATTCCGGCGTCTGACTCAACCCACACATGGCGAAATTAAAGACTCCAACCAGCTCAGACGGTTTCCCGGCCTGCCGCGACATGAGTTCTCCCAGCAACCCGTATGCCTCAGATCTAAAAGGGGTTTCTTTATTGCCAACGAATGGAGCCACTGCCTCCAGGAGCTTTCCGATCGCCTGCGTGGTCTCTTCGCCTTTCGTTTTACAGCGTTTCGCAAACTCCATTCGTGCCTCCAGCCTTACCCACTGCTCCGGCTCCTTCAGCAGCTCGATAAGTTCGTTCACGCTCTTCTTCGCAAAGTCCACCTTCGGGCACAGTGGACGGCCTTTGGCCGTCACGCGCCAGATGCGGCCGTTCGTGTGGTCGCGTCTCTCATCGCGGAAGTCCACTTCGCCGTGCTGGATGATGGGATTGAACCAGTCGGCGATGTAGAGCGCGCCGTCCGGGCCCATGCGGCAGTCAATGGGGCGGAACGAACCGTGGTCCGACTTGATGACATCCTCCAACTGCTGCGACGCGTAGCCGCTGCCCTGGTCCGTCAGTTTGAAATGGTTCACGCGATGGCCGCGGAAATCATTCGTGATGAGCGTGCCCTGCCAGTCGTCAGGGAAATGCCGTCCGCTGATGACCTCCAGGCCCGCCTGCTTGGGCTGGCCCGGATTCATCCCCTTCAAAATCCGTGGCAGTTGATCCGGCAGACAGCGGAACGTCGCGCCGGGGAAGGCGTAGTTGATCCCCTCGCCATAAGCCCCGTCAGTCGTGAAACTCTGGCCCCACTTATCGAAGATGTGGCCCCAGGGATTCACCTGGCCCATGGTGAAGACCTCCATCCTTCCCGTCTCCGGGCGATACTGCCAAATCCCGCTCCCCATCAGTCGCCTAACACCGAAGGGCGTCTCCACATGCGTGTGGATATACACACTCTGCATCAGATAAAGACACCCGTCTGGCCCGCGTTTCAGCCCGTGGAGAATGTGGTGCGTGTCCTCCGTTCCGAATCCACTGAGCAACACCTTCGTCTCATCCGCCCGGCCATCGCCGTCCGTGTCCTTCATAAAGAGCAGCTCCGTGCTGTTCGCCACATACGCCCCGCCATCGCCTGGCAGGATGCCCGTGGGAATGATCAGCCCTTCAAAGAAGACCGTGCTCTTATCCGCCTTCCCGTCGCGGTCCGTGTCTTCGAGCACGATGATCTTATCACTCTGCTCCTGCCCCGGCTTGATGTGAGGATAAATGGCGCTGCTCGCCACCCACAGCCGGCCCTTCTCATCCCACGCCATCTGGATCGGCTTATGAATCATCGGCTCACCGGCGAACAGATTCGCCTCCAGCCCCGGCGCGAGTTGGAAGGATGCCAGCTCCACCGCAGGATCGGTGCTGGGGATTTCCTTGAGATCGCGCTGAGCGCGGGCGGCAGTGGCGAGGAGCGGGAGGAGGGCGAGAGTGAGACGCTTCATGGAATGGGAGTGCAGGTTGTGAAATCGCCCCGTCTCTGGCGCACACCCGGGCGCAATGCCAGCGATTCCTGCACCCGCCGTGACGGTTGCCAACTCCCCCACTCAGCGCGCCGTCAGCTTCTCGTAAGTCTTCCGGTCCGCCGCCGCCTTCTCCTTCTCCCCCGCCCTCTCATACGCGATAGCCCGCTGCTCATAGGCCCAACTGCTCTTGGGAAAATTGTTCACCGCCTTCGTCAGATCCTCGATCGCCCCCGCATAGTCCTTCTTTTCAATCCGGCACCGCCCCCGCCCGATGAACCCCGGGGAATATCCATTCGGCTCATGCGGCTGCAGCAGAATGTACTTCGTATAATCCGCCATCGCCTTATCCCAATCCTTCTTCTTCTCCCAGGCATCGCCCC
>JANOZA010000393.1:0-2290 GCA_031429155.1 Verrucomicrobiota bacterium
GTCTGTGAGGACGGCTTCCCCTATGCGCCGGACGATCCCGCGCGCTATCCGCAGCCGGAGTCGCAGGAGGAGCGCGACCGCCAGCAGGCGCATCGCAACTTCCTCAAGAGCCGTCCCGGCAACGAAGAGTACATTCCCATCACCTCCCTCGAGGAGGCCGCCCGCCAGTTGCTCCGCGCCAACCTCCCGCTGCAGCATTTGCAGAAGTACATGCAGCACCGCGAGGCCGAACAACGCGCCCTCGACATGCAGTTGCGCGCCCTCCCCGCCGGCCAACCTCTGCCCGCCGTCATTTGGAATGAACCGCGGCGCGCGGTGCGGCTGTTTGGCCGCGTCCAGGAAAGCGCCGACGTGCGCCGGCTCCTCGCCGACAGCGGGCGCGTCGCCATTCTTGGCAGCGGCGGCAAGGGCAAGACCGCGCTGGCGGCGGAGGTGCTGCACCAGTTAGGGCCGCCCGCGGGGCACAGCGGGCCGTATGCGCGGCGGCTGCTGTTGCACGACTATTATGTCAGTCCCGGGCACGATGCGGTGCTGCCGGGGCTGCTCAGTCAGGCGGGCGTGGACGTGAGCGGCATGGACACGGCCACCATGACCGATCGCCTCCGCTCGCAGTTGGGGCAGCCCGGCACGCATCTTTATCTGGAGGGCTGCGAAAAGGCGGACGCTCTGCACCGCCTCATGGCACTCGCCGGCAGTGCGCCCATTCTCCTCACGACGCGCGATGCCGTCGCCCCGGACGGCTTCACCGGCTACGCGCTGCCGCAGTTGTCCGACGAAGAAGGCGCGGCGCTCATCGCGTCCCTCGCACCGGCGGCGGGAGACTGCGTCCCCCTCGCCCATTTTCTGGGCGGCCACGCGCTGGCGTGCAGTCAGGCTGGGCATGTGCTGGCGCGGAAGGGGTGGGGAGCGGGGAAACTGCTGGCCGCTTTGCAAAGTGAGGGGCTGGACAAGCTGGGCGGCGAAGAGCGCGAGCACGCCAGCATCGCCTATCTCCTGAGGCACACATGGGAACTCGCGGAAGCCGCCGCCCCGGGCAGTGCCGATGTCTGGACAGTCCTCGCCCTCGGCGCCCTCGCACCTCTCCCGTACCCTATCCTCCTGGCCTCCGCTGGCATGGAGGAAGCCGCGCTCGAGACCGCCCTCGATGCCCTCCAGCGCCAGGGCATCGCCCGCGTGGAGCCTATCATCAGCGACGACCAGGGAAACCCCGAGCCCCACTGGAGCCTGGACCACCCGCTCCTGCGCGAGTTCGTGATGAATGTTAAGTCACACCACCACACGAGGGCCGCCGGTCTCCACGAAGCATGGCGCGAAGCTTGGTTTGCTTTCTTCCAAGCCTGCTCCGATGCACGCAAAGTCCCAGGCGGGTTTCATCGTTACGAGCGTCTTCTCCCGCACTTCGACAACTTCCTTGATGCCATCACCAACTTGGAAGCTCCGCATTCATACTCCCACAGTGTGGCCCTCTCCTGTGTCGCAGGCCTGCACCTCCGGCACGCATCCTACCCACTGGCGGAGGGATGCTCACGCCGGAACCTTGCGTGGTGCGAACTCCACCGCGGTCCGGAGCACCCGGACACCCTCACCAGCCTGAACAGCCTTGGCAGATGCCTCTATGCCAGGGGTGACCTCAGCGAAGCGGAGCCGCTCTACCGCCGCGCTTTAGATGCCCAGGAGCGCATCCTCGGCCCCGAGCACCCGGATACGCTCAGCACACTCAACAACCTCGCTGTTTTACTAAAAAAGCGCGGCGGTCTCACCGAAGCGGAGCTTCTCTACCGCCGCGCCGTTGAAGCCCGGGAGCGCATTCTTGGTCCAGAACACATGGACACGCTCAGCAGCCTCAACCCTCTCGCCAATTTACTGTATGAACGCGGCGACCTGGACGAAGCCGAGTTACTCCACCGCCGTGCTTTAGAAGTTCGGGAGCGTACGCTTAGCTCAAAACACCCGCACCTCCTCGGCAGCCTGCATGATCTTGCCAACGTGCTGGTAGCCCGTGGGAAGCTCGACGAGGCAGAACTGCTCTTCCGGCGCGCTCTGGAGGGTCGAGAGAGCACTCTCGGGCCGGAGCAGCAGCATACCCTTCTCACTCTCACCAACCTCGCTGGCTTGTTGTCTAAACGCGGCGACTACGACGCGGCGGAACCGCTCTCTCGCCGCGCCCTCAGTGTAATGGAGCGCACCATAGGACCGGAACACCCGCACACGCTTAGGAGCCTGAACAACCTCGCAACCCTCCTCAAAGAACAGGGTCGACTGACGGAGGCGGAGGCGCTCTACGCCCAAG
>JANOZA010000394.1:0-11287 GCA_031429155.1 Verrucomicrobiota bacterium
CCCAAGTTAGCTCCGTTTGTCCCGGTGAAATTCACCAGCGTCGTGCGCACACCGGCGCTTGTCAACCAGAAGACCGTCCCAACGTCGCCCGTGCCGCCGCTAGAGGTCATTACGGAGAAGTTACCGTCACAGCCATGCACCAGGCCGCCCCAGGGTTCCGACCCTGGGCTGGCTCCGCTCGTCCCGGTGAAGTTCACCAGCGTCGTAAGCACCCCGGCGGTGGTCATCTTGAAGACCGTCCCAAGGTTGCCTGTGCCGCCTTTAGAGGTCATCCCGTAAAAGTTACCGTCGCTGCCTTGCACCAGACTGCCGCGAGGAAAGAGCCCCGGGTTGGCTCCGCTTGTCCCGGTGAACTCCACCAGCGTCGTGCGCACTCCGGCGCTAGTCATCCTGAAGACCGTTCCACGGTCGCCCGTACCTCCAATTCTGGTCATCCCGTAAAAGCTACCGTCACCGCCTTGCACCAGGCTGCCGTAGGGATCCGACCCCGGGTTGGCTCCGCCCGTTCCGGTGAAATTCACCAGCGTCGTACGCACCGGCGGGCTCTTATGCACCGCCACCACTGGCGCGACGGCACCGACCGTGATCGTCTTCGTCCCGGCGGCTGAGAACGTGCCGTCTTCATCGGTCAACGAGACGGTAATAGTTTTGCTGCCCGCCGTGGCGTAGCTGTGAGTCTTACTCAGGCCGGCGGGATTGCCGCTGAAGGGCTCGGTGATGCCGTCGCCCCAGTTGATGCTGTAGGCGGTCACGGTGTCAGTGCCGGGATCAGTGATGGTGCCGAAATTCAGCGTGCAGGCGGCACCGACGTTCACGGTGCTGTCGCCGCTCAGCGCGATGGCCGGCGGGACGTTGGCCACGTTGAGGGTGACAGTGGTCGTGGCCACCAGCGCAGGCGAGCCGTTGTCAGTGGCGGTGATGGTCACGGTGGCCGGGCCATCCGGTCCGTCGGCAGGAGTGTGGAACCATATCCATGTGCCTGCACCGTAATTTGGAAACACCGTACCGACGCTGGCTGTGAGCCTGACTGTGAATGGGCCGTTGGCATCAGAAAAGATGCCCGACTGCGTCACCGGCGTGCCTTCCGCACCGGTCGCCGTCACCGGGGGGGAGGCAAGTTTGAAGACCGTCCCAATGTTGGCCGCGCCGCCTTGAGAGGTCATCCCGTAGAAGCTCCCGTCGCTGCCTTGCACCAGGCTGCCGACGGGCCACTTACCCGGGTTGGCTCCGCTCGTCCCGGTGAAGTTCACCAGCGTCGTAAGCACCCCGGCGCCCGTCATCCTGAAGACCGTCCCAACGTTGCCCGTGCCGCCATACGTGGTCATCCCGTAGAAGCTCCTGTCGCTGCCTTCCACCAGGCTCCCCTGAGGATGCCCCCCGAAATTGGCTCCGCTGGTTTCGGTGAAGTTCACCAGCGTCGTGTGAACCCCGGCGCTCGTCAGCTTGAAGACCGTCCCAATATTGCCCGTGCCACCTTGCTCGGTCATCCCGTAGAAGCTTCCGTCGCTGCCTTGCACCAGTCCGCCGTAGGGATACGACCCCAGGTTGCCTCCGGACCTCCCTGTGAAATTCACCAACGTCGTGAGCACCCCGGCGCTCGTCATTTTGAAGACCGTCCCTTGTTCGTCAGTGCCGCCTACAGAGGTCATCCCGTAGAAGCTCCCGTCGCTGCCTTGCACCAGGCTGCCGGAGGGACTCGACCCTGGGTTGGCTCCGCTGGTTCCGGTGAAGTTCACCAGCGTCGTGTGCACCCCGGCGCTCGTCAGCTTGAAGACCGTCCCAAGGTTGCCCAGGACGCCTCCACCGGTAGTCCCGTAGAAGCTCCCGTCGCTGCCCTGCACCAGGCTGCCGTAGGGTTTCGACCCCGGGTTGGCTCCGCTGGTTCCGGTGAAGTTCACCAGCGTCGTAAGCACCCCGGCGTTCGTCATCTTAAAGACCGTTCCATAGCCGTCCGTGCCGCCGCGGTAGGTCATCCCGTAGAAGTTTCCGTCGCTGCCTTGCACCAGGCTGCCGGTGGGAGACGACCCCAGGTTGGCTCCGCTCGTCCCGGTGAAGTTCACCAGCGTCGTGCGCACGCCGGCGCTCGTCATTTTGAAGACCGTCCCTTGTTCGTCCGTGCCGCCTTGAGAGGTCATTCCGTAGAAGCTCCCGTCGCTGCCTTGCACCGGGCTGCCTTCGGGATACATCCCCTGATTGGCATCCCACGTCCCCATGAAGTTCACCAGCGTCGTATGCACCACCGCGCCCCCATTCACCGCTAACACAGGCGGGCTGTTTGCGGCAGGCGTGGTGAAGGTGAGGTCGCTGCCGGCGCGTCCGCCGCTGCTGTTCGTGCCGGTGACTCGGAAGTGGTAAAGCGTGCCCGCCGCCAGGCCTGTGATGGTCGCGCTGACGCTCTGCCAGGTCGTGCCGTCGTTCGGCGACAGCGTGATGCTGGCCGTGCTGCCGTAGGCGACGGTGGGGCCGTATTCGAACTGCGACGTGGTGGCAGCGCCGCCGGGATTGACGGTAGCATGGAGCGTGGCCGTCGTCGCGGTCACGGGCGCGGCGGAGGAGGTCGCTACCCCGGGCGGCTCGGCGACGGGCGTGCCAACCGTGGCCGAGCCGAAGGTTAGGTTGTCGAATCCAGGGCTGCCGGCGAATTTCTCGAGCGTGATGGATTTGGCCGTGCCGGCGAAGACGATGCCCTGGGTGCCGTAGCTCGCCCCGGCGAAATCCTGCGTGGCGATCTGCGTGCCGGTCGCGTTTTCGCCATCATGGATGCGAATGCGGAAGCCCGTGACCGCGTTGAAAAAACCCACCGCAAACCCATCAGTGAAACCGCTAGGCACACTGAGGACGCAGGTGCTGCCGCCATCCAGCACCCCGCTGCCCGCCGTGCCAGAATTGACGACGATGCCGACATTAGGCCCCGCATTCCCCGCCGCGTCCGTGCCGCCATTATAATAACCGCCCACCTCCCTGTGAGCCGCGTGTAAGCCGATGGTGGTCGTGGGAATGGGCGCGCCGTGGGCGGGGAAAAGCACGGCAAGGACGGCAAGGAAGAGGGAGCGCATGGCAGGATGGGAGAGCTGGGTTTGAGGGGTACGCGGTGCGACATTACCGGAAGTTTCCGCCGGGGGGGAAGTTTTTTTCCGGTGGGAAGGGACGGCAGGGTGCCGGACAAAAAAGTCAGGCAGGGTGCGCAGGGCAGTTGCCGGGCGGTTTGGCCAGTGCCTCGCGGACAAGACATTGCCTGCCATGCACTGCCCTGGTGGTGAGAACCAGTGAAGTTGCGGAGTGAGCGTTGGTCGGAGCGCAAAGCGGCCCTCTGATGCCCAACGGGGCAAGGCATCAAAGCCCGAGGCAAGGAGCACGGTTGCCCCGAGGAAACTTGTCTGTCTGCTTCCCAGGGCGGTGCCCCGGGCTGGTATGGCAGGGGCCGTTGGCCCCGAAGCAGCGCGAGTTTTCACGCGACGATTTGCGAAGACACCGCCCAGCAGCCTGTCGGACTTGAATTCCGGGCGACAATTTCGCGGTTTGGAATTTTCCGTCGGGTTCGGGCGGAGTGAGACGACGGGTATTCAGGCCGGCGGTAGCGGCGTCGACGGCGCGTCCGGGGTCCTGAGAGAATACCTCCGGACTGTTAGGATAACTCACGGATTGTTAGGTAACGGTCTCGGGGCTCTTTTCAGACGGCCTGGAGCTTTGCTCCCATGTGGAAGAGGCGCTTGAGGTTGTCGCTCGTGGTCACCAGCGTCCATTCCAACTGCACTTTTTCCAGTCCGCGCAGCAGAAAGCGCCGGAACCCCATGGCCTCTTTGATAATGCCGAAGACCGGTTCGATGGTTTGCTTGCGCTGCGAGTAGAGGATTTTGCCGGCCTTCGTTTGCAGCCGGTGCGCCATGATGTCCGACACCGGGGCGCCTTCCGGCGGCGGCGGCGGATCATCCTGCTGCTCCAGATCGGTGACGCTGCCTCCGTGCCGCTTCCGCTGCGTGCTCGTCCTCGCCCGCGGCGGCGAAAAACTCACCGCCTGCCACGGCTCCGTCGAGGGCATCATGGCTAACGAGCCCAAAGGTGCCGGCGGCTTCGGCTACGACCCCGCCTTCATCCCTGACGGCCATTGCGAAACATTCGGTCAACTCCCCTCAGAAACCAAAAATGCCCTCAGCCATCGCGCCCGGGCGCTGGCGCTGCTCCTGGAACACCTCTCAACCGTGCTTCCTGCCTGAATCGAACGAAGAGTCATTCAGGAATCGCTGAATTATTCACTCACAACCGTGGCTCGGGCATCCTGCCCGAAGCAGAACTCGGGCAGGAATGGCTCTGGGGCAGCGCGGAATGCGGTGGAGCAGCACCGCCTGATTACCCCGCGATTCCCAAGGCGGCGCGCGTGCGTCTCACTAGACCACTGTCGGCAGCAGTGGAGCCTTTGAACCAGAAGACGCTGGCGGCAAGGAAGCGATCGCGCCACTGGGGCGAGACGTGAGAGTAATCTTCCAGCGCGGCGGAGCTGAATTTGTAGTCGTGCGAGTCCGTGCCTTTCAGATAGATCAGCCGGCGGGCGGCGGCGCAGAACGACTCGCCTTCGCCGGCGGCCTTGAGATGCGCGAGAGCTTTGGCCGCAGCACCGGCGTTGTCTTTGCCGACGCTGGCGAAAATGTCTTCGAGTCCGCCACCGGCGGCCGGTTCGAGTTTATCAATCTCCACGCCATTGCCAGGCTCGCCGCGGAAGAGCGGAAGGAACGACGCATTCTGCAGCAACAGCCAGCGGCGGGTCTCGTCGCTGGAACTCGTCTTGAAGGCATGGTGAAGGGCATTGGTCGTCGTGACCGCATGGAGCGAGCGAATGCCCGGCGCACGCATGAGCAGTTCGTTGGCACCGGCGAAGAGGGCATCCCACACGGACTGCGGAGCAATGCCCTTGTTCAACAAGTCCACCACTTTGTCCGCTGCCGGGTCGGCGCTGGCCTGACGCAGCGCGGCGAGCAGATCGGTCACGGCGGCATCGTCCGATTTGCCGTCGAGCCATTCGCCGCGAATCTTCGCTGCCAGTTCCTTGTTCCTGCGTCCGGGCCGGTCTTCGGCTCCATCGCGTCTCGATGGATTGTCGCCTTCGTGGGCCATGAGCGCGTATGTGAGGGAACGCAGCACCGGCTCGGCGTGCTGCCAGCCTATCGTATTCAGCGTGCGCCAGGAATTCGCCACGTAGATCGCCTTGTGCCCGATGGCACGAAAGTCGCGCGCGCCGAAGCGGGCGAAGAGTTCAAACAGGTCATTCGCACCGGTGCTGCGGCTGAGTCCGGCGATGGCTGCATCCGCCGCCTCAGGATCCCATGCTTCCATCGCTTCGATGAACGCCGCGCGCGCCTTGTGCGGCGGCGGCACCTTTGATTCCTCCACCGGCGGCAGGTGCCAGTTGCCTTCCTTCGCGTTCGCGGCCTGCGAGGATTTATATTGATCCATCGCCCAGAAAAGCGGCAGCCAGCGATCGTCATCGCGGGCCGCCTGCGCCGCGAGGTGTGCGGAGTTGATGACGAGCACGGCGTGGAATTTGAAGCCCACCGGCCGCGGCTGCACATCGCGCACGCCAGCGAGGAACACCGCGGTGAGCAGTTGGTTGTAGGTAACGCCTTTCTTGATCACCGCCGCCACTTCCTCCAGAAGCCGCTCGCGCGGTGTCTCCGACAGCAGTTTCACCAGCGGCTCCATCTCCGGCCGGAAGCGCACCTTTTTAGAATCCAGCGCCGCTTCCTGTGCGGACACCTGCGGCAGTCCGCGGATGAAGTCCAGATTTCCCAGGCCCGCAAAGGCTCCGGCGGTGGTGGCGAGAAAGCGGCGGCGCGGGAATGAGTTCATGGCACGAGTCTCATCGCCAGCGACGACCGCGTCAAGGAACGCAGATGGGGTGCTTCCCTGACTCCTTCAGCGGGTTCACTTGATGGCGATGATTTGGTGGCGCGTACGGAAAAACAAAGTGCCGTCGGCGATGGAGGGTGAGGCCATAGCCGGCTCGCCGAGGTCATTGTCGGCGAGGCGCTCGAATTTGTCCGCCGCCCTCACGACGACGACACGTCCGTTCTCCGCAGTCCAGTAAATGCGTCCGCCTGTTGTGACTGGCGACGCGGTGAATCCGGTGGTGCCATCGCCCAGCCGCTCGCGCCATTTCTCGTCACCGGTGGCGGCGTCGAGGCAGGAGGCGATGCCGCCGTCATTGCAAAGGTATAGCCGGCCGTCGAGCAGCAGCGGCGTTTGCATATAGTTGCCGCGGCGCGGCGCGAGCCAGCGGAGGAACCTGTTCTTCTCACCCGAATCTGCGGCGGCGAGATCGCCCGTGGCATCGGTGCCAAGCATATAGACCGGCGCGAGGCGACCATGCGCATTCGTCAAAGCAATGAGGCCATCCTTCACCACCGGCGCCGGCACAGGAATGTCTCCTCCGCCCTGCATGTGCCAGACTTCCTTGCCGGTGGCGAATTCATAGCCGGCGATGCGCTCATAGCCGTTGGCCGCGATGAAGGTGGAGCCGCTGTACGTGTAGGTGGACGGTGTGGCCCACGAGGGCTTGTTGTTCCGCTGTGTGCGCCAGACTTCTTTGCCATCCTTGATGTCGAAAGAGGCGATCCAGGACTGCTTCTCGACATCGCACTGCACGATGACGCGCCCGTCGCGGATGATGGGTGATGAAGCGTAGCCCCACGTGTCTTCCGGCGCTCGATAGTATCCGCCGCGCAGCGGGCCGATCTCCACACGCCAACTGACCTCGCCGGTCTTCGCATCGAGGCAGGCGAGGGTTTCGTTGAAGATGCCGACGAGATGCGCGCCGTCAGTAGCGGGCGTGCAGTTCGCGTGAGAGGATTTCGGATGCCGGCGTGACGCGGGCACGGCGGTGAGAACGGATTTATCCCACAACGGTTCGCCAGTGAGGCGGTTCAGGCAAAGCACGCGCCAGTCGTGCTTCACGCCATCCTCGGCGGTGACGGACTTGATGTCGCCGTAGAGCCCGATCTTCAACACCGCGTCATCTTTGCCCGAGACCGCAGTGGTCACGAATACATGCTCTCCCCACACAATGGGCGAGGCGAGGCCAAGGCCCGGCACCGCGCGCTTCCAAAGGACATGTTCGCCTTTCGCCACGTCCCATTTCTCAGGCGGAGAGCCTTCGCCGATTCCGCCGGCATTTTCGCCGCGGAATTGCGGCCACCAGCCGGGCCCGGCGGCGCAGGCGGCAGCGGTGCAGAGAATCAGGACAGCAAAAAGACGTGCGCTCATGGCGGAGTCTCCCGCCCTGCTCAGCGGCGTCAAGTCGTGTCCGCAGCGTGAGTGTGGTCCGCCGGCTTAGGCCCGGGCCGTCCGGCGGCGGGCGAGAAGTCCGGCGGCGATAAGAGCGAGGACGCCAGAGGAAGGCTCAGGGACGACGACCAGGTTCCCGAGAGTGTAGAGCGTGCTGGTGTCCCAGGAGAGACCGCCGCCGAGCGCGGGGAAGCTGAAGTTGTTGAAGGTGCCGCTGGTGGTGCCGTCGAAAATGTTGAAGACGTTGCCGAGGGACGGATTGAAGCCGTTGATGAGGTCCACATCCAGGGTGCCTTTGAGGGCGAGGACGCCGCCGATGTCTATCTGGTCGTGCTGGCTGCCGGGGCTGAGGCCGCCGATTTCAATCACGAGGACCGCGCTGTTGCCAAGGGAGACATTGTTGAGCGGCACGATGGCGGGGCTGAGACCGGGCGAGAAGGTGCCGCTGAATGTCACATCGCTGAAGGTGCCGAGCCCTTTGACGTAGCCGGTGAAGTCGAGCTGCTGCGTGACGCTGCTGCCGGCGGCATCGCCGTTGATGATGGTGGCGTCGGCGAGGAGGTTGTTGCCGGCGACGGTGCCGTAGCCGGTGATGGCGCGGCCAAAATCCACATAGACGCCGTTCGCCGCAGTGAGCACGCCGCTGAGCGTGGGCGTGCCGAGTTCGGTCAGGCTGCCGAGCACGGCTTGGTTCTTATCGAGCATGGTGATGGCGTACTGCTGGGTGCGGAGTTCGCCGTTGGAGAAGAAGCCGGCGAAGCTGGCGCTGTCTCCCAGGGTGAGGCTGCCGGTGGCTTCGATGAGCGAGCCGGCTTCCGAGGAGACACGGCCCTGGATGTTGCCATTCGCCGTGAGCGCGAGGCCGGTAGGGACGGCGACGCCGCTGGGGGCGATGAGGGTGCCGCCGGCGAGATTGGTGGGGCCGAGTTTGACGGGGCTGTTGGAGAGCATTTCCAAAATCGCGCCGCCGGCGACGTTGATGGCACCTTCCATGCGGAAGCCGTTGTTCACCAACGCGCCCAGCCGGAGGGTGCCGGCGTTGACGTTGATGGTGGTGGTGTTCTGCCCGAGGAAGGCACCGGCCACGGAAGTCGTGGCGGTGGAGGTGTGGAGGATTTCCGCATTGCCGCTGAGGGACTTGGCGCCGGTGTTAGTGAAGGTCAGATTGTCGCTGCCGGTGAATTCCGTTTTCGCGTAACCGAAGGTCAACGGGTTGGCCACGGTGCGCGCGCCGCCCTCAGCGCTGAGCTTGTAGTTGTTGCCCGTAATGGCCCCGCCCACGCCGGCGGCGGTGTTGCTGCCGATGCCGAGGTGCGCGCCGGAGGCCTGCAGATTCACGCCGCCGTCGTAATTGTTGGTGCCGGAGAGTGTGACCTTTCCCGTGCCGTCCAGGAGCACGCTGCCCGTGCCGGTGATGTTGCCGGCCATGGTGCCGGGAGTATTCTGGTTGAATTGCAGTTGGGAAGCCGTGAGCGACCAGTTCCCCTGGATGCCGTCGGTGTGGCCCACGACGGTGCTGTTGGTGGCCGTGGAGCCGCCATTGTAGGAGTTGGTGCCGGTGAGATTGGCGTATGCGGAGTTGGCCGCGAAAGTGCCCGGGCCGCTGATGTTCCCGGAAATGTCGCCGCCGCCGGTGACGCTCACGGTGCCGCTGTTGTTAATGGGGCCAGCCTGCGTGCCGTAGTTGTTTACGTCCACGAGGCCGCTGCTGGTGATGGCGTTGGGGACCGTGGCTCCGTTCACATTGACCGTGCCACTGCTGTTGATGGCTCCGCCGACCGTGCTGCCGTAGTTGAGATTGAGGATGCCGGCATTGCTGGCGAGGCTGCTCAACGTGCCGTTGTAGTTCACGTCGAAGGTGCCGGTGGCTCCGTTCGTGACCGGGCCGGCCACGATGCCGCCGCTTTCGACCTGCACGTTGGCGTTATTTTGCAGAGCCCCGGTGAGGTTGCCGCTGCCGTACACCCCGAGCGTGCCGCCGCTGACAGTGGTGCCTGCGGTCGCATTGAAGGTGCCGGCCAGATAGGCATTGCCGCTGGTGGTCTTCGTCACCGCGGCATTGGCGGTGAGCGAGCCGGTGACGGTGCCGGACTGGAGGTCCACCACGCCGGTGGCGGTCATGGCGCTCGCCGCCAGCGTGCCGCCGTCCAGGAGGATGGTGTCCACGGTGTCCGTGCCGTTGTGAGTCAGATTGCCGCCGCTGATGCGGAGCTGGCCGACATTCGGCAGGACGTTGGAGCCATTGATGATGGTCTGATTGCCACCCGTCTGGGTGGTGCCCCCGCTGTGCGTCAGGCTGGTGCCGGCATTGAGATTGATGTTATAGGCGTTGAAAGTGAGCGATCCGGGGCCGGCGGTGGAGCCCGTCCAGGTGGAGTTTGGCCCGAGAGTCAGGAGACTGCCGGCGGGCAGGCTGACACTACCGGCGTTGTTCACCGGCGTGGGTGTGTTCTGCTGGAAGCCGGCGGCGTCGAGCGTGCCGCCCGCGGCGATGGTGGTGGTGTAATTGGTGGAGAGGCCATCATTGGCCGTGAGTTGGACCAGCCCGCCGCTCTGGACAGTGGTGGGGTTTTGCAATCCGGCACCATTGCCCAAGAGGAGCGTGCCGCCGCTCTGCACGGTCACGGTGCTGTTGGCGTGCGCATTGGCGGAGGCGATGTTCAGCGTGGCGCCGCTCTGCACGGTCACCGGCCCATAGCCCAGCGGATAGCTGCCGCCGGTGGTTTGCAGCGTGCCGGCGGCGACGTCCACCGTTCCGCCGAAGCCGCCACTATTGCCGTTGAGCGTCAGCGTGCCGGGGCCGGACTGGCGTAACGTGCCGCTGTTTTGGAAACCCCCGCTGTAGCTCACCGCAGTGGGCGAAGCGAACTCGAGCAGGCTGTTCAGATTCACTGCTCCGCCCGCCGGCAGGGCGTTGGGCGCGGCGATGCGCAGCGTGCCGTTCACGTCGGTGCCGCCGCTCCATGTTCCCGCGCCCGTCAGCGTCGTAGTGCCGGACTGCGTGCTGAAGCTACCGCTCCCGCTGATGGCTCCGTTGATCGTCGTATTCACCGCATAGGATTGCAGGCCGCCCACAATCACGATGGGCGCATTCACTGTCATCGCAGCGACTGTTGACTGAAGAATGCCGTAATTGAACTCGAGCGCATTCCCGTTCACCGTCAGCGCCCCGGCCCCGGTGTGCTGGAGGTAGTTGAGCTGAAAGGGATTCCCCAGATTCTGGTTCGTGATGATCGCGCCGGCGTTGTTAAACTGGATGATCGTCGAAGGATTGCTCACCGGCAGCGCATTCCAGTTGGTGGCCTGGTTCCATGAAGTGCCATCGCCGCCGCCGGTCCATGTCTGGGCGAGCGAGGCGGTGCAGGTGAGCAGGAGGGCGAGCGCGGCAGCGATGCGGCGGCGGAGGGAGAGGGCGGTGCGAATCATAGTGGTGGGATGGGATGGGTGAATGTGGGGCCGCCGGGATGGAGGCGCGTCTATGGCTATGAACCATCTGCGCATGGATGTCACGGCGGGTAAAGACAATTTTTTGTCAGGCAGCCGCCGGGCATCTACTCCCGGCACTGCGAGTCCATCCAGATCGTCACCGGCCCGTCATTCACCAGCGCCACCTGCATCTCCGCGCCAAATACTCCGCGCTGCACCGGCTTCCCCAGCTCCGCGCCCAGCGCCTCACAAAACCCCTCGTAAGCCGGCACCGCCTGCTCCGGGCGCGCCGCGCGGATGAACGACGGGCGGTTCCCCTTCTTCGTCGAGGCATGGAGCGTGAACTGACTCACCACCAGGCAATCGCCGCCCGTCTCCGTCAGAGACAGATTCATCAGCCCCGCCGCATCGCTGAAAATCCGCAGCCGCGCCACTTTCCCTGCCAACCACGCCATGTCCTCCGCCGTGTCCGCCACTTCTACGCCCAACAGCACCAGCAACCCCGCCCCGATGCTCGAATGCACCGCCCCGCCGATGGTGACAGTGGCGCTGGAGACTCGTTGAATGAGGGCACGCATGGTGCCGC
>JANOZA010000395.1:0-9543 GCA_031429155.1 Verrucomicrobiota bacterium
ATCAACAAGCTCATGCGCGTGCAAAAGCAGCTCGTGCAGGAACTCGGACGCGAACCCGCGCCGGAAGAAATCGCGGATGAGATTCACCTGCCCGTGGAACGCATCCGTGCAGTGCTCAAGATGGCGCAGACGCCCGTTTCACTGCAATCACCGGTCGGTGAGGGCGAAGACGCGACCATCGGTGACTTCATTGAAGACAAGCGCGCCGACAATCCCATGGAGCGCACCGGCTTCTCGATCCTCAAAGACAAACTCAAAGGCGTGCTCGAGACACTCAACGACCGCGAACGCGCCGTCCTCGAACAGCGCTTCGGACTAATAGACGGCCACAGCCGCACCCTTGAAGACGTGGGCCGGCAGTTCCAGGTCACCCGCGAACGCATCCGGCAGATCGAAGCCAAGGCGCTGCGCAAGATGCGACATCCAACACGCATTCGTCACCTGGAAGGATTCATAGACGACCCGGTGACATAGCAGTTCGCCCCCTTCACTTTTCCTCCCCCGGGCTACAAATCCCCGCCGTAGATAGTATCTTCGCGGGACTTGCCCTCCGCCGCAGCCTGCGCCAGGATCGCACCCATGAACGAATGGTGGAATCAACTCACGCCGCTGCTGCGGGTCTTTTGGGGCATCGCTGTCTTTGCCTCCGTCTTCCAACTCCTAATGTTTCTGGGTGCCATGCTCGGCGCCGGCCACGACTTCGATCACGATGCCGCCGCAGACGGTGCTAATGGTGCCGCAGGCGCACAGATCCTCTCGCTGCGCACCCTGGTGGCCGGCATGGTCGGTTTCGGCTGGGCAGGTGTTCTCGCTCTACAAGGCGGATCTTCCGCAGGCGTGGCCATCGCCACCGCAATTGCCACCGGCATCGTTTTTATGCTCATGGTTTTTGGCGTCATGCGCTTTCTGTTTTCCATGCGCTCGGACGGCACGATGGATTATCGGAATGCAGTGGGCGTCACCGGAAAGGTTTACGTCACCATACCGGCACACCGTTCTGGCGCCGGTCAGGTCGAGATCCTGCTCCAGGGACGCCTGACCATGGCTGCAGCCCAAACCGACTCGGCAGCACTTAGTCCGCAAACACCCGTCCGCATCACCGCCTTTCTTGGTGACAACACTCTCCTCGTGGAGCCTGCCAGCGCCTGAACTACTCTAACTGCAACGACTTCACACCACTCTATGAACTGCATACCCCTATCCACCATCGCCGGCATCTTCGACGAGAACAACGTCGGCATCATTGTCCTCATCGGCATCGCCGCGTTGATTCTGTTCGGCACGTTTGTCTTCTTCGCTTCCCGCTACAAACGCTGCCCCTCGGATCGCATCCTCGTAGTTTATGGAAAAGTGAGCGGGCAAAAGTCCGCCCGCTGCTATCACGGCGGTGCGGCATTCGTGTGGCCGGTCATTCAGGACTTCGCCTTTCTCAACCTGACGCCACTCGCGATTGATATCGCGCTTCGCGGCGCGCTCTCACAGCAAAACATCCGCGTCAATACACCGTCCACCTTCACCGTGGGCATCAGCACAGAGCCTGGTGTCATGGAGAATGCCGCTGAACGGTTGCTGGGCCTGAGCTTTGTGCAGGTGCAGGAGATCGCGAAGGACATCATCTTTGGACAGATGCGCGTGGTGATCGCCACGATGCCCATTGAGGAAATTAACGCGGACCGGGACAAGATGGTGGCGAACATTTCCAACGGTGTGGAGGTCGAGTTGAAGAAGGTGGGCCTGCGGCTCATCAACGTGAATATCCAAGATATCACCGACGAGTCCGGATACATTGATGCCCTCGGACGCGAAGCCGCCGCGCGCGCCATCAACGAGGCCAAGATCAAAGTCGCGCAGCGCGAACGTGAGGGCGACATCGGCGCAGCCGAGGCCGACATGGAGAAGCGGGTCAAAGTCGCGCAGGCTCAAGCCTCAGCCGTGGAGGGAGAAAACCTTTCCGCCGTGCTCATTGCCCAGTCCATTGCCGCCCGGCGCGAACGGGAAGCCGAAGCTCTGCGGGCGGCCACGGCAGCGGAGAAAGTCGCCACCGCCAAGGCACTCGGAGAAGGTTACGCCGCTGAGGAAATCGCCGAGCGTCAGCGTGCCAAACGCGACGAGGCTGCCCAAATGGCGACCATCATCGTCGAGGCGGAAATCCAACGGAAGCGGATCGAGGTCATGGCCGAAGCCGACAAATCCAAAATCCGCCTCCAGGCCGAAGCCGAGAAACTGCGCGTGGAACTCACCGCCCAGGCCGAAGGCGAGAAGCTCCGGGTTCTCAAGCAGGGTGAAGCCGACGGTCTCCGCTTCTATATGCTGGCGCAGGCGGAAGGCACGCTCGCTCAGCTCAATGCCCGTGCAGAAGGCTTCCGCCAGATCATCGCCGCCGCCGGCAGTGCCGATGAAGCTGCACGCCTCATGGTCACCGAGCAGTTGCCGAAGCTCGTCGAGGAACAGGTGAAAGCCGTGAGCAATCTCAAGATAGACAAAGTCACCGTCTGGGATTCCGGGAAAGGCGAAAACGGCAAAACGAAGACCGCCGACTTTCTGTCCGGGCTTATCGGCAGTGTCCCGCCACTGCATGAAATCGCCCGCAACGCGGGAGTCGAACTTCCGGAGTTCCTCGGCAAGGCATCGCAGACAGATAAGCGCCCCCGTCCGGAGAAACTGGACGGGGAATGAGCCGAAGCGCCTGGCGCTTCAAAGCCCCGCGAGTTTTCGCGCCATGATCTCGGCCTGGCAGACGAATGCCTCCGCGACCGGCGAAAGATTTCCCGTCCACATCGCGCCGAATGAGACAGCAGGAAATCCCGCCAGCGGGAGCAGACGTGTGCCTGGAAGACGCGCGGCGGGGACATCAAAAACGAGTCCGGCCCCGTATCCCTCAAGAACATAGCGGCCCACGAGTTCCGGTGAGCCCAGTTCCAGGCTCCCGTACCAATCCACCCGCCGCCGCCGCAGTTCCTGCTGAAAAAGCCGGCAGATCGGCTCTTCGGCAGGCATGGTAATCAGCGGCATCTCTATGCGATCACGCTTCCAAATATTTTCTGCGGAAGTGAAGCCGCAGCGTTCCGGCACCATCAACGCCATCGGAACCAGCACCAGTTCGCGCTGACGGATGCCTTCCGGACGTTTCCCGATGAGCGACGCGATGCCGACGTCCACTTCTTGAGCGAGCAATTGCTTCTCGATCACCTCAAGCCGGCCGGCGTTGAGGGTAAAATTGAGGCCGGGGAAGAGTTTGCGCGTGGCCTTGAGAACCGCAGGTAAGTACTCGCGCTGCACGGTTTCCGGCGCAGCGATACGCAGCCGGGTTTCGACTCCACCGCGCAACTTCGTCGCCACGTCAGGCAGGCCTGTGAAAAACGATTCAATGAATCCGTAGAGTGCCTCACCGGCGTTCGTCAGTTTGAACGGGCGGCGGTGGAACAGCGTGGTACCCAGCGAGTCTTCCAGTTGCAGGATTTGCGCGCTGATCGCCGGCTGCTGTATGCCATAGGGAATCCGGCGCGCAGCGGCGCTGATTCCACCATGGCGGGCGACGTAGTAAAAGAGTTCCAGGTGATGCACATTCATAGTAAAGGCAGTGACGACCCCGCCAGGATGCTGCGGTTTCCGCGACCGGCAAACTGCTTCTTCATCTGCTTCACGGGTGGTCACGTTTTCACCCGGACCATGAAGGCGTTGACTCTCCCCTGCCCTGCGCGTAGACCCCATCACCTATGAAGAATCGTTTGCCAATCTGCCTGATTTTCCTCTGCGGCCTGACTCTGCTTTGTTCAAGCGGCTGCGTCATGAAGCGAACAGTGACCGACGGCGGATCGGTGGTTTCGGAGAAGTACATCGTAAAACGACCGATCAAGGATGCCATGGAGGGGAATAGCGCCTCCGGGCAATGAATGCTTCATGACGCGAATAAGGAGTTGAGCGGCAGTCCGCCATCTTCACCTTGTCTGGCGCGTGACCATTGATCCCTTCCATTCCCACACCCGCCTCTCTTCCCCTGGCGGATGGAAGTGGTGTCATCTCGCGGTATTGTTGATGCTGATCGCGCCGGTGCTGCGTGGTGCCGGGGCGAACGATGGTTTCGCGCTGCTCCGCAATGGCGAGGCGGCACAGGCACTCTCGGCTGCAGAGGCGGGATTGAAAGAGGATGCCGAAGACGCCGACTGGCATCGTCTGAAGATCGGGTCGCTTCTGGCATCGGGTCGTTACGACGAAGCACGCAACGCCGTTAAGCCGGCGCTGGAAGCGAACAAATACAGCCTCACACTTCTGTGGACCGCACGTGAGGCACTGCGCATGGGAGGTCAGCCGCAGCAGGCCGCGGACTTTTCGGAGCGCATTGAGAACCTCTTTGCTTCACGCAACTGGGACTATCGCAATGATCCGGCGGCCATCGTGATTCTTGGCCGCTCGCTGTTGCTCAAGGGCACCGACCCGAAAAAGGTGCTCGACGGTGTTTATGCCATAGCGCAGAAGATTGACTCCAAAGCCCGCGAGCCATATCTCGCTCGCGGCGAACTTGCTTTGGAGAAAGGCGACGGCGCGCTGGCTGCGAAGGCTTTCCGCGACGGACTCAAAATCGCTCCGGACGATGTAGAAATGCACTTCGGACTCGCGAGGGCCTTCTCGACCAGCGACCGCGAGCAAATGGCCTCCTCGCTGATGAAGGTGCTCGAACTCAATCCGCGCCATGTCCCCACTCTGCTGCTTCAGTCGGAACACCTCATTGATCGCGAGGACTACGCCGCCGCGTCCGCGCTGCTGGACCAGGCAGCGGAGGTGAATCCTCACCATCCCACACTGTGGGCGCTGCGTGCGGTCATCGCACACCTCCGCAATGAACAGGCCGCGGAGAACGCTGCGCGCACTGCCATGCTAAAGCCCTGGCCGGGAAACCCTGAGCCGGAGCATGTCTTTGGTCGCAAGCTCTCACAGAAGTATCGCTTTGCCGAGGGCTCTGCCGCTCAGCAGCGGGCTTTGAAGGCCGATCCCCATTACCTTCCAGCCAAGGCTCAGCTTGCCAGTGACCTGCTCCGCCTCGGCGACGAAGCTGACGGATGGAAAACGGCCGCCGCAGTCAACGACGCCGACGCCTACAATGTGTCGCTGCATAACATGCTGACGCTCCACGACATGATGGAGTCGAAATTCACCACCCTGGAGAACGGCGACTTCACGGTGCGCATGGACAAAACGGAGGCTGCGATCTACGGCCCGCGCGTTCTTGAGCTGCTCGGTGAGGCACGCAAAAAGCTCGGTGCGAAATACCGCGTAGAAGTGCGCCGGCCGACCATCGTGGAGATTTTCACGGAACAAAAAGACTTCGGTGTGCGCACCTTCGGGATGCCGGACAATCCAGGTTATCTCGGCGTCTGCTTCGGTCGCGTCGTGACCGCCAACAGCCCCGCGGCAAACACGCATCCGGTGAACTGGGAAGCAGTGCTGTGGCATGAGTTCTGTCACACCGTGACACTCCAGTCCACACGCAACAAAATGCCGCGCTGGCTCAGTGAGGGTATTTCCGTTTACGAAGAACGTCAGGCCGATCCCTCGTGGGGTGAGCGTATGTCGCCGCGTTATCGCTCCATGATTCTCAGCGAAGATCTGACGCCCGTCAGCCAGCTCAGCGGCGCATTTCTTTCGCCGAAATCCAACGAGCACCTGATGTTTGCCTACTTCGAGTCTTCGCTCGTCGTGGAGTTCATCATTACACGTCACGGAACCGGAGCACTGAATACCCTCCTTAAAGACCTCGGCGAGGGAATCACGCTCCATGACGCGCTCGCCAAACGCGTGGCACCGATGGAAACGCTGGAGCGGGACTTCAAGGCTTTCGCGACCCAGCAGGCCGAGGCCTTCGCTCCGAAGCTGGACTGGACGAAACCAGAGCCGGCGCTGCTCCTTCCAGGCGGTGAGAAGAAATTGGGCGAATGGGTCGCTGCGCACCCCAGGAATTACTGGATGCTCGTGCGCGATTCGAGCAGGCTGATGGAGGAACGGAAATGGGCCGAAGCGGGTGAAGCGCTCAAGACTCTAATCTCTCTGAATCCGAATGACGGCGGCAGTGACGGCGCGCTCGCCATGCTGGCCAGGGTGCATCGTGAACTCGGAGACACCGCCGGCGAACAGGCACTCCTGACGAAGCTGGCGGCAATGGATTCAGCGGTGCCCGATGTGAACTCCCGCCTCATCGAACTCGCCACCGCCGGCAAGGACTGGAAGACCGTCGCCGATCAGAGCCGCCGCTGGCTCGCCGTGAATCCCCTCGTCGCCGGCCCATGGCGTGCGCTGGCTCAGGCGTCTGCGGAAACCAGTGACTGGAAATCCGCAGCAGCAGCCTGGCGCACGATGCTCGCGCTCGATCCTCCGGACCCATCCGGCATTCACTTCAACTTAGCCCGGATCCTTCACCGCAGCGGTGACAAAACTGCGCGGCGTCACGTTTTGATGGCACTGGAAGATAATCCCCGGCACCGTGAGGCACTAAGCCTGCTCCTTGAAATGAATGACGGCACCAAGCCTCCCGCCGCCAATCCTCCTCATAGCCCATGAAGAAGTCACTCCTCATTTCCTGCATCTTTGCCGGCCTCGCTGCGGTCACCTTCGCTCAATGGGATGGCCGCGGACGGGGCCGAGGCCGATTCGGCGGGGCCGACGGCATTCCGCGCACTGCGCGCGAGATTCCGCAGCACGATACCGAGACTCCCACATGGACGAATCCTCCGGCTCATGCCAAAGACGTTTTCACCTTCACACGCATCGCCTATGAGCGAGGCTACGGCTATGGTCGCGGAGGCGGATGGGAAACCGATTTGCCTGACAGCGATCTGAATCTCTCGTGGCGGCTTCAGCAGATGACTTCCCTGCGCACCGATCCGGACGGACGCATCATCAAGCTCACCGACCCGGACCTGCTCGACTTCCCTTTCATCTACATCGTGGAGCCAGGAAATCTCTCCTTCACCGATGAAGAAGTCATCGCCCTGCGGAAATACCTGCTCAACGGCGGTTTCCTGATGCTGGACGACTTCTGGGGAGACAGCGCATGGGAGAACGTCGCGGAGCAGATGACGAGAGTCTTCCCGGGTCGTAAATTTGAAGATCTGCCGCTCAATGAGCCCGGAAAGAAGGACCATCCGATTTACCACTGCGTCTTTGATATCAAATCCAAAGGCCAGGTGCCAAACATGGAAACCGGCGACTCCAGCCAGCACGACGGCGTGACGTGGGAGGAGCAGCACGACGGCGACACGCGCACCGTCCACCACCGCGGCATCTCTGACGACAAAGACCGCCTCATGGTCATCGCCTGCCACAACACCGACAACGGGGACGGCT
Organism: Verrucomicrobiota bacterium; assembly: GCA_031429155.1. Lineage (GTDB taxonomy): Bacteria > Verrucomicrobiota > Verrucomicrobiia > Verrucomicrobiales > V1-33 > V1-33. Next base: position 7,339 of record JANOZA010000395.1, read on the forward strand.
GGGAGCGCGAGGGCTGGAGCGACTACTACTTTCACAACTTCTCCGAAAAGATCGCCTACCCGCTCGGCATCAACATCATCTTCTACGCGATGACTCACTAATTCCATGAACGACCGCTCCGACTCCCTCGCCGCCTCCGCTTCCACCGAACGCGCCGCCTTTGAAAAACTCATGTCCGGCCGCGCGCTCATCGAAGCGGAACTCGGCAAGGTCATCGTCGGGCAGCGCGCGGTGGTGGAGCAGATTCTCATCGCGCTCATCGCCGGCGGGCATTGCCTAATCACCGGCGCGCCGGGCCTGGCGAAGACATTGCTGGTGAATTCCATGGCCCGCATCTTCGCGCTGAGTTTCCAGCGCATTCAATTCACGCCGGACCTCATGCCGGCGGACATCACGGGCACGGAGATTCTCCAAAGTGAGGCCGGTGGCGCCCGGAGGATGGCGTTCGTGCCGGGGCCGGTGTTTGCGAACATCATCCTCGCCGACGAGATCAACCGCACGCCGCCGAAGACGCAGGCGGCGCTGCTCGAAGCGATGCAGGAACACCAGGTCACCGCTGCCGGCGTGCGCCACGCGCTGCCGGAGCCGTTCTTCGTGCTGGCTACGCAGAACCCTATCGAAATGGAAGGCACCTATCCGCTGCCGGAAGCGCAGTTGGACCGCTTCATGTTTAACGTGGTCATGGATTACCTGCCGGAGGCGGACGAGATCGAAGTCGTGCGCCGCACCACGTCGGGCCGGCCCGCCGCAATTCAGTCGCTCTTCTCCGGCGAGGATGTGGAGCAATTCCACGCGCTCGTGCAGCAGGTGCCCATCGCGGAGGAACTGATCGCGCTCGCCGTGCGCATCGCGGCATCCTCGCGTCCGCGGCAGCCGCACGCGCCGGAGTTCATCAATGAATGGGTAAGCTGGGGCGCCGGCACGCGCGCCGGGCAATCGCTCGTGCTCGGCGCGAAAGCGCGCGCGCTGCTGCATGGCCGCGCGCACGTCACCGCGGAGGACATCAAGGCGCTGGCAGTGCCGGTGCTGCGACATCGCGTGCTGCTGAATTACCGCGCCGAGGCCGAGGGCGTGCGCATCGAGGATGTCATTCAACGTCTCATCGAATCCGCCGCCGCATGACCGCCACTGTTCCAGAGTCGGCTCGCCCTCGCTCCACCGGGTTCATTGATCCCGCGGCGCTCATGGCCATCCGTTCGCTGGAACTGCGCGCCCGCGCGGTGATGCAGGGCTTTATGACCGGACTCCACCGCAGCCCGTATCACGGATTCTCCGCGGAGTTCACTGAATACCGCCAATACTCGCCGGGCGACGATCCGCGGCATCTCGACTGGCGAGTCTTCGCGCGCAGCGACCGCTTCTTCATCCGCAAGTTCGAGGACGAAACCAACCTTCGCTGCCACATGGCCGTGGACCAAAGCCGCAGCATGGACTGCGGCTCGCTTCCCTGGACCAAGGCCCACTACGCCGCCACGCTCGCCGCCACGCTGGGCCTTTTTCTGCATCGTCAGGGCGACGCCACCGGCCTGCTGAGTTTCGATGAACGCATCCGCGACTACCTGCCCGCGCGGCACCGCCCCGGTCACTTGCGCCAGATCATGCTCGCGCTGGAAAAGCCCGCCGGCGGCGCGGCGACTGATCTCACGGCACCACTCCAGCGTTTGGTGGAGATCGTCAGAAAACGCGGCCTCATGGTGCTGATCTCGGACTTCCTCGCGCCCATTGAGCGGCTGGAGCATTGCTTCTCGCAGATCGGTGCCTGCGGGCATGAAGTCACCGTCTTTCAGGTGCTCGATCCGTCGGAGGCCGCATTCGATTTCAAGAATGACGTGCTCTTTGAAGACGCCGAGACTGGCCGCACCTTATTCATAGACCCCGCCGCCGCGCGCAGCCGTTACCTGGAGAAGCTGGCAGCCCACGAGCAATCCCTGCGCGCCGTCTGCATGAAACTCGGCATCGGATTCCAGCGCGTCCTGACCAACGAACCTCTGGAGCGCGCGCTCTCCGGTTTCCTCAGAGAGCGGGCACGACGCGGCCGCCCCGTCCGCCGCGCGGCCCAACCAGGAGGTGCGCGATGAGAGCCACTGGGAGTGGCGGCATATTGCCGCCATTTATAATCCGCGCCGCAGGCCATTCTAAAACGCCCCGCGCTCCGACACGCCCTAGGCCAAAGAATGGCCTGCGGGGCTGTTTTCCAATGGCGGC
>JANOZA010000396.1:0-5109 GCA_031429155.1 Verrucomicrobiota bacterium
GCTCGGCTTTGCCCAGTGGCTCTTCCGGCCGGAGCATCCACTCACTGCCCGCGTCCAGGTGAACCGCCTCTGGCAATACTTCTTCGGCCTCGGCCTCGTGAAGACTTCCGAAGACCTCGGCGTGCAAAGCGAAGTGCCCACTCACGGCCCGCTGCTCGACTGGCTGGCCGTGGAATTCCGCGAGAAAGGCTGGAGCCAAAAGCACATGGTCCGCCTCATTCTCCTCAGCAGCACCTACCGCCAAAGCAGTCGCGTCAGCCGCGAACTCCTCCAGAGCGATCCCGAAAACCGCCTCGTCGCCCGGGCCTCCCGCATTCGCATGCCGTCACTCGTCCTGCGCGACATCGCGCTCACCACCAGCGGATTGCTCAATCCAAAAATGGGCGGCAAACCCGTCTATCCCTATCAACCGGACGACGTCTGGGAAACCCTCGCGATTACCAAAGAACGCGACTTCACCTATCCCGCCAGCAGCGGATCCGACCTCTACCGCCGCAGCCTCTACACCTTCTGGCGGCGCACCGTCGGGCCGGTGAATATGTTCGACGCCTCCGCCCGCCAAGCCTGCAAAGTCCGCGCCGGCGTCACCTCCACTCCGCTCCATGCGCTGACGACACTCAACGACATCACCTGGACCGAAGCCGCCCGCGTGCTCGCAGAAAAGGCCATGAAGTCCTCGCCGGACCGCGCCGCACAAATCACCTTCGCCTTCCGCCGCATCCTCGTCCGCCAGCCCACGCCCGGCGACATCGCTCTGCTGACGAAGGCTTATGAAAAGCAGCACGCCATCTACGCCGCCGACCCCAAAGCCGCCGGCGCATTCCTCGCCACCGGCCCCGCCCCCCGCGATGCCTCCCTGCCCCCCGCCGACCACGCCGCCATGACCGCCGTCTGCCTCGCGCTCTTCAATCTCGATGAAGCGCTGACAAGACAGTAGCCCGCCACTTGCCAATAGAGCGAAGACCAGGGGAACAGTCTCCGCAGGCCAGCACGCGGTTCACGCGGACTATGCCACTTTCTCAGCGTAGAGATACTTCTGAAACCCGGCGAAGGCCTGGCCGATATCGCTGCCGAGATCGGCCACAGCGTCGGAGATAGAGTTGTGGTATCTCAACCGGAGCAATGGATTCAGCTTTGTTTTGTCCAGTTCCTCCACGCCGACCTCCACATAGTGGGACAAGACGAAATCAAGGAACACCTGCTGCTTGCTGTTGAAGTGAGTGCTGATTTCCACCTTCGCCTTCGTGGCACGTTCCTCGCGGCTGAGGGGCGGCAGGGCGTAGGCGACATGGGCCAGCACGTCGAACAGGTCGCTTTTTTCGGCGTCGATGATTTTCTGCATTTCGGCGAGCTGATCCTGGCCGAAACCATTCTCGGCGAGGCCGGCGAGGAGTTTGGCGCGCGTTTCCGGATCGCTCCACAGTTCGCGCAGTTCCGCCTCACTTTGGAAGAACTCCGGCAGCTTGCCGAAGAGCATTTCCATGAATTGCTGGGCGGACATGGGTGTGCCGTCGGGGTGCCAGAACGAGGTAGCCATCATGTGCTGGATGGCACGCTCTTTCCCGTCGGCGAGTTTCACTTTCACCCGTCCCCGTCGTTCGCACAAACAGCGGAGCATCCCGCAGACCTCGCAGGGCTCGTCCGGGCATTGGCATGGGGTCAGCCCGCATTCGGCGCACGGCTTGAGCGGCGGCACTTCGCACACGCAAGGCCGCTGACCGCACTTAGGACAGGCCTCCTCCTCCACTGGCTCGCCGTCCCATTCGGGATCGCTGAAGTGATGGTGCGCCTTCACGAAGTCATAAATCGTGAAGTAATCCTTGCCGTCGTAGAGCCGCGTACCGCGCCCGATGATCTGCTTGAACTCGATGATGTTCGTCACCGGGCGCATCAGCACGATGTTGCGAATGTTCCGGGCGTCCACACCTGTCGAGAGCTTTTGAGAGGTGGTCAGAATCGTCGGGATGGACTTCTCATTGTCCTGAAAGGCCCGCAGGTGCATCTCCCCGAGCGCGCCGTCGTCTGCGGTGACGCGCTGGCAATAGTTCGGATCCTGACTGGTCTTCATCTGGTTGATGAGATCCCGCACCGCCAGCGCGTGCACCTGTGTCGCGCAGAAGACCAGCGTCTTCTCGTTCTGGTTGATCTGCCCCATGAAAATCTCCACCCGCTTCTTTTCCCGTTCCTTGATCTCGATGATCTTGTTGAAATCTTTCTCGGTGTATCGCTTCCCGCTCTCGACCTCGCCTTCCACCACCGTGTCGTCGGAGGTGTAAACGTATTCGTCCAGCGTGGTGGAAATCTGCTTAACCTTGAACGGTGTGAGGAAGCCGTCGTTGATGCCCTCCTTGAGCGAGTAGACATACACCGGCTCTCCGAAGTAGGCGTAGGTGTCCACGTTGTGCTTGCGCTTGGGCGTGGCGGTGAGACCCAGCTGCACCGCTGGTGAAAAGTAATCGAGGATGCCTCGCCAGTTGCTTTCGTCGTTCGCACCGCCGCGATGGCATTCGTCAATGACGATGAAATCGAAGAAGTCCGGCGGATATTCGCCAAAGTAGGGCGTGTTCTCCGGCCCGCTCATGAAGGTCTGGAAGATGGTAAAGAACAGGCTCCCGTTCTTCGGCACCTTGCCTTTCTTGCGGATGTCGGCGGGGGCGATGCGCACCAGGGCGTCCTCGGGGAAAGAAGAGAAGGCGTTGAACGCCTGGTTGGCCAGAATGTTCCGGTCGGCGAGGAACAGGATGCGCGGGCGGCGCGTGGGCTCACGGCTCAGATTCCAGCGGCTCTGGAAGAGCTTCCACGCGATCTGGAATGCGATAAACGTCTTGCCGGTGCCGGTGGCGAGCGTGAGCAGGATGCGCTGCCGGTCTTCCGCGATGGCCTGCAGCACCCGCTCGATGGCGATGTCCTGATAATAGCGCGGCAGAAAGTAGCCGCCGCGGTCCTCGAACGGGATGGCGGCGAAGCGGTCACGCCACACATTCGCCTCCGCGAACGTCATGCCCCACAGTACGTCCGGCGCGGGATAGCAGGGCAGCTCGCCTTCCTTTCCCGTCACCATGTCGATCCCGTAGATGCCCTGTCCGTTGGTGGCATAGGTGTGCCGGACGGCCAGCTTGGTGGCATAGTTCTTTGCCTGCGCCACACCCTCCGTCAGCGCTTCATCCCATGCCTTGGCCTCCACGACCGCCAGCTTCGTGTTCCGGTACTCCAGCACGTAGTCCGCCGTCAGTGCTTTGCCTCGCTTCCCGTGCCCTTCGATCCGTCCGATGGTGATGGGATATTCCCGCCGGATGCGACTGCCCTCCACGTCGCCCCAGCCGGCCTTTTTCAACGCGGGATCAATGTGCTCGGCGCGGGTTTCGGCTTCGTTCATGGCTGTTCCAAAGTGACCGCGCTCAGGAGAGCGAAGAGCGGTTCGTTGATGTAGAAATTCGTTTTGCCCATGCGCTGCTTCCGCAGCAGCCCGGATGCGGCGAGCTGTTCGAGGTATTTACCAGCCGTGGGACGCGACACCCCCAGTTCGTGCTCAATGAATTCGATCTTCGTATAGGGGTAACGGAAGAGGTTGTTCAGCAAATCCTGGCTGTAGAGCTTCGGCAGGCGTTCCCGCATCTCATGTTTCGTCTTCAGCATCAGATCACGAAATGATTTCACCAGCGTGATGGCGCTGCGGGAGGTCACGGCCACGCCGCGCAGCAGGTAGAGACACCAGTCTGCCCAGCGGTCCTCGTCGCGCACCGTTTGCAGCAGTCGGTAGTAATCCGGCTTCGTCGTCGTGATGTAGCGGCTCAGATAGAGCACAGGCAAATCCAGCAGCCCCTCGCGCTGCAGCATCAGCAGATTCAGGATGCGGCCCGTGCGCCCATTCCCGTCATAGAACGGGTGGATGCTCTCGAACTGGTGATGCGTGATCGCCATGCGCAGCAGCGGGTCCAGGCCATCGTCCGCATGAATGAAGTCAATCAGATTGCCCATCAGCCCCTCCACTTCCACGGCATCCTGCGGTGGCTCGTAGATTGTCCGTCCGGTGGCTTCATTCTTCAACACTGTGCCCGGCAGCTTCCTCAGTCCAGCCCGGTTCTGCTCCAGTTCCGCCTGCACGGCCAGCACCGTCTCCAGCCGGATGAGGCCCGAGTCCCGAACGGCTTTATAACCCACCCGCAGGGCGGATACATAGTACCGGACCTCCTTCGCCGCGGGGGAAGCGGCACCCTCCGCCTGCGAGGCATACAACTCGTCATGGGTCGTGATGATGTTCTCGATCTCCGAACTGTCCTTCGCCTCCTGGATGCCCAGGGTATCAAGGAGGATGCCTTGGTTGGGGAGCGATTCGCACAGCCCCTTCAACTCCGCCAAATGCCGGTGCGCCTCCGTCAATGCCGCCCATACCGCGCGGGATTCAAGCGGGGCGATGTCGGGCAAAGGCAATGGCGGTAGCCGGCTCATGTAAAAGAAAGTGGCTTTTCCTTATCACGTTCGGCGCATCATGTAAAGGAAACAGGGGTTTTCTTTACATGAGAGCGCGGGCTGTTGGACAAGCATGAGTCAAGTTTTCAGTCAAGCTGTCTGGCGGCGTGGAAGGGAAAGGCCCCGCTCCTCATTACGTCCGGCCTGGCAGGGGCCACTGGGGAGTGGCGCGCCTCTGGCCGCCATGTGAAATCAAACGCGCAGTGCACTGAAAAACGCCGCACGGAAGAAGTGGCCTGCGGCGCAGGTTTTCAAATGGCGGCAACATGCCGCCACTCCCAGTGCCCGGCCGCAGCCCTCAAAGCTCCCCGGTGAAGGCTTGGTGCAGCAGCGACTTCTTCAACGCCTCCAGCGCGGCGTGCTTCCGCTCGTAGAGGCGCGCGAGGGGTTGCGTTGCAGCAGCCCTGACAGGGCGGGATGTGATAGCCCAGGGCATCGCCCTGGGTTGGATGCCCCAATGATTTCCCTGCCCTGAAGGGGCGGAACATTCGGCGCAGGCAAATCGGCGAGGGGCGGGCGTGAGGTTGTGTCGCCCTTTCAGGGCTGGGGATGTTTTTGGGGACGCGTTACCCGGGGCTTCACCCCGGGCTATCACATTACGCCCTTGCAGGGCTGGGGATGGCGGGCGCGTTTTCATTT
>JANOZA010000397.1:0-3109 GCA_031429155.1 Verrucomicrobiota bacterium
TGGTGCCGGTGACCACACCGAGGTCATAAGTTCTGGCGCTGGCGGCCAGTTCCACCGTCGGCACCGGCGGCAAAAATCGAATCCGGTCGCCGGCTCCTGACTCCGCCACTATGCGGCGCAGTTCCGTCTCCCCGGCACCCGAACCGCGCAGATCAAGCTGCACTTCCGGCACCATAGCCACGCCCCTGAGCAATACCTCCAGCCCGCGTCCGCTGGTCAGCAAGCCATGATAGTACAACCGAAGCGGCTCCGAAGCGGCTGACCCGGGGAGCGGCTCCTCCGGGTGCGGTGACGGCGTTACCTCCGTGAATTTCGCCGCGTCCAGCCGGTAGCGCCGACGCAGCAGTTTTCCCCACAGCTGATGCTGCACAATGATATGTTGCGCGTGACGGCACTCGCTGCGTTCCAGCTTGCAGAGCCAATTGCTCAACGCCGTGGAGTAATGCGCGCGCTCATTAGGAAACATCTCATGCACGTAATACACGACCGGAATCCCCTCCGCGCGCGCCAGCTTGCCGGCCGTCTTCATAAACTCCGCACCATCCAGCACCAACAGGTCGGGCCTCAGCTTTCGCTTTAGCCATGTTCGCCGGAACAACTTTCCCAGCCGCAGCACACCCAGCGCCTCCTCCGTGAACCCCTCGATCCACTTCTTGCGCCAGCCGCGGGGCAGCAGACAACCCAGCTTGCGGCACAACACGCGCAAGGATCTGTAAAACCATTCTGACCCCGTGCGGATGCGCTCGAACTTGACCCCACCGGCCTCCGCCGGTCCTGCCTGCGGAGTTATGATCGCCACCGGCCCGAACTCCACGCAGATTTTCAGAAGCCGCAGCGCCGGCAGGTTTCCTTCCACCGCCTGTGTGGCGATGATAATGCGGGGAGCGGGGGATGGGGACATGCGACTTGGACCAGGCTGTTTAGCGTTCACGGATCAGTGACCGGCACCCGGCGCTTCGGCAGAAGACTCCTCACCATACAGAGCGCAGTGTTTCTCTGCTCCGGCGTGAGCATGGCCCACACCAGAGTGCAGAAAACAAACGGCCCAACCACGCCGCGGAAGAATCCGCTGAGGACACTACCCGCCGGGAACAGCATATACAGCACCGCCGCCAACGCCACTGCCGCCGCCACCATCGCCAGCCGGCCCCACTCGTAGCGCACGGGCAGGTGCATGGACTTTCCCCGGTGATTCCACCAGCCGTGTATCAGCAGCAGACAGGCATAACTCAGTGCCAGGGCGAATCCCGCCGCCGCCGGCCCCAGCCAGAAAATGAGACCGGCATTGATGCCCAGCGACAGCACGGCGGCGATGGCTTGCATCACCGTCAGGTGTCCCAGCTTTTCGGAAAAATACTGCGCTGGCGTGAGCAGGTTGGTGGCTCCGGCGAGGATATTCGCCAGCGCCAGCGATCCCACGGCCAGCCATGCCGGGTGAAAGCCCGGCCCGGTCATGGCTTCGACCACCGGCTGCGCGAAGGCAAAGAAGCACACTGTGACCAGGCCCATGAAGTAGAAGTAATACGTCGTCACTCTGCCGAAGGCGGCCTCGGCCTCTGCGGGCTTGTCGCGATATTCCATGAAATAGGGAGTCCATGAAAGCTGAAACGCGGTCACCGCCAGAGAACTCACCGTCGCCAGGCTCGCGGCCAGACTGTAAATGCCCAACTGCCCGAGACCGTAAAAGTGCTCCACCGTGTAACGGTTCCCCTGCTGGATGATAAACATGAAAGCGAAGCACGGCATCATGGGCAGTCCCAGCACCAGCAACCGGCGCAGCACCGCGCGATCCACCTGCGGACGGCGGCTGCGCAGGAAAGGCACGAGGTAGAGCACCAGCCCGATCGCCTGCCCGATGAGCTGCGACGTGATCCAGCCACGTAAACCCATCTTCAGCCACGCCACGGCGATGATATTGCACAGCGCGGTGATGATGGTCGTGACCGCGCTCAGGGAGACGAACAGCCGCGACTTCTGCTCATACTGAATGATCAGGATGAGCGGCTGCACGACGATCATCAGCGCCGTCATCAACAGGGAAATGATCACCAGGCCGCCCCCACCGTGGCCATCCAGCAGCACCTGCGAGAGCCATGAACAAAGCGGCAGCGCCAGCGCCAGCATGACCGCACAACTGATGCCCAGCAGCACCACCGCCGAAGTCACTGCGCGGTGCTTCGCCTCCGGCGTCTCCGCGCGGTAATAGCAACTACTCAGGGAGCCGGAGACCCCAATGGAAAAGGCGGCGGCCACGAACGTGCTCAGGATTTGCAGCATCCCGGCGGCTCCGAAATCCTCCGTCGTCAGCACATGCGTGAAGAGCGGCAGCAGCAGAAAGCTGATGATGCGGTTCAACATCCCGCCGAGGCCGTAGATCACGGCATTGAGCCCCAGTTTGCGCGCAGACATCGGAGTGCGGAGTGAAAAGTAAGAGCCTGTTCGCGGGGTGGCGACGGGTTGGTCAGGCCGTCCACTCCACAATGGTGCCGCCCCAGGAGTAGCCGACGCCGAATCCGAGCAGCATCACTTTCATCCCCGGCTTTAGCTGACCGGACTCCAGCGCCATCTTGAGCGCGATGGGGATGGTGGAGGACACCGTGTTGCCGCACTTCTGCATGGAGACGACGAACTTCTCTGCGGGTACGCCGAGTCGCTTCCTCAGATGCTCCAGCATGTATTGATTCGCCTGGTGGAAGACGAAGAGGTCCACGTCCGCCATGGTGAGCCCGCTCCTGGCAAAGAGCGACTCCACCGTGGCCGGGACGATGCGCAGCGTGAAGTTGAAAATCTCCGGCCCGTTCATGTACAGGTGATTTGCGGAACGCTGGTTGCCGGCTTCATCCGTCACCACTTCCGCGTCCTCCCGCCGCGGCTGCCGCATCCCTCCTGCCGGCACGATGAGGTTTTCCGCGCCGCGGCCGTCGGTGCCATAGACGAACGGCCCGCTCAGGCCGCCCGCGCTTTCCGACGCATCAATGACCGTCGCCGCCGCCGCATCGCCGAAGAGTGTGCGCACACTGCGGTCACCCGGATGGATGAACTTGCTGTAAGTGTCCGCTGTGAGCAGCAGCACGCGGCTGGCCTGCCCGCTCTGGATCAGCCCCCGTGC
>JANOZA010000398.1:0-1570 GCA_031429155.1 Verrucomicrobiota bacterium
CGGCGGCCCTCTCATTGATGCCGACGGTCGCGTTATCGGCATCAACACCGCCATTTACAGCCGCACGGGCGGCAGCCTCGGCATCGGCTTTGCCATTCCCATCAACAAAGCCGTCTCCGCCGCCGATGCTCTGTCCAAACCACGCGGCTGGCTTGGCGTGGCGCTTCTCGACGTGGACCAGCGGGCCGCCCGACTCTACGGATTCACCGGAGGCGCTTTCCTCGGCAAGGTGGAAGCCGACACTCCCGCCGCCAAAAGCGGGCTCGAAGAAGGCGATGTCATCCTCTCCATGGACGACAAGAAAGTCGAGAACGCCGAGGACATCCGCAAACGGCTCAGCACGAAAGCCCCAGGCGCGAAGCTCAAGGTCAGCTTTTTCCGCGAGGCCCTGGAGAAACGCGGTGAACTCACCCTCACCCTCGGGGAACGCCCCAACGGCTTCCTTCGCGAACCCGGCCCCGCCAGCGAGGAAGCTCCTCCGGGAGAAACCGCGCCGGCTCTCAAAACAGATGACGACCAGGTGGCCGGAATGACCCTCGTGCCCGTGACCGCAGAGGATCACGAGAAGTTAAAGCTCCCCGCCGACGTCCCAGGCCTCATCATTACCAAAGTGCAGCCCAACACCCCAGCCGCTAATTGCGGCCTCGAAAAGGGCGACATCATCCTGCGCATCAACCGTTCCGCTCCGTCCTCCCACGCTGAGGCCGTGGACGCCCTGCTGAAGAATTCCCGCGACGGCCAGGCCACGCTGAACATCCGCAAAGGCGACACCACCCGCATCGCGGTCATGGATTTGAAATGAGCCCGCGCTTGCACCGTCGCGGGCAGAATGCCATCAACAGCGCCATGCGCCGTTAGCTCAGCGGTTAGAGCAGGGCACTCATAATGCCTTGGTCGCAGGTTCGAACCCTGCACGGCGCACTTATTCTTCCCGCCCCCGCAAAAACCGACAGGCAGGGCCGACGGGTAGGGCGGGCTTCCAGCCTGCCGTTTGGCGCATCCTGCGACAAACTTCAATTCACCCGGCACAGCCGCACTTTTTCCCGATCGAAGCCCCGGCGTGCCGTCGTCAGGAAGTGCGGCTGCGCCGGGTTGTTTTGTGTTTTTGGCAGGATGCCACAAAGGGCAGGCTGGAAGCCTGCCCTACCCATCCAAACGACAGGACTGGACAGCACGCCGCGTTTCGACTCCACTCAACACCATGCGCGCCTCCCTCCCCTTCTTCGTTCTGCATTCTTCATTTTGCATTCTGCATTCTCAAGACGCCTCCCTCGTCCGTGAATCCGAGCCACTTACGCCGGCGGAGGAGCAGAAGAAATTCAAACTGCCACCCGGATTCTCGATCCAGCTCATCGCCAGCGAACCGGTCATCAATAAGCCGATGAACCTGGCCTTCGATGACAAGGGCCAACTGTGGTGTACGACTTCAGCGGAATACCCGTGGGCCATCAAGAAGGACAAATGGAAGACGCCCGAGGGCCTGCTGGAGTCATCGAAGGACCGGATCATCGTCTTCTCCGACAGCGACGGCGACGGCGTGCCTGACAAGCCGACGGTCTTCGCGGACAAT
>JANOZA010000399.1:0-7111 GCA_031429155.1 Verrucomicrobiota bacterium
GATGACGGCGAGCGATGTGGCGATGGCTTGCTTGATGTTGAGGTCGAGAAAGGTGACGAACATGGGCACCATGAAGATGCCGCCGCCGACGCCGCAGAGCGCGCCGATGATGCCGGCAGCAATACCGATGAGGATTCCGAGAAGGATGATTTTCATGCAATGACCTGGTTGAGACAGTGGCGCAGAATGGCGTCGGCCACGCGCGATGGAGGAATCTCCAGCATACAGCGGTGGTCCAGTGGGCAGTCGCGGAGAAAGCACGGGCTGCATTCGACATGCCGGCGGATGATCGTGTGCTGATCGCCGTGCGGTGCGCTTTGTGCGGATTCCGTGGGGCCGAAAATGGTGATGACCGGCACGCCGAGCTGCGCGGCGAGTTGGGCCGGGCCGCTGTCGTGAGCGACGACGGCGCGGCACTTCTGGAGGTGGGTGGCGACCTGGGCGAGTGTGGTTTTGCCGGTGAGGTCCGTGCAGTTTGCGCCGATCAGCGAAGCGAGTTCAGCGCCGAGCGGAGACTCCTCAGTGGTGCCGAAGATGGCGAACTGAACGGAGGTTTGACTGGCGACGAGTTTGGCGGCCTCGGCCCATCGTTCCAAAGGCCAGCGCTGTGCGGGACCGTGTTCACCACCAGGGAAGAGAGCGACGATGGCGCGTGCTGCGGGCGCAGATTCGGCGAGAGGGTCGTGCAGCGTAGGATCGTCCACATTGGCTCCGATATGCAGCGCGATGCGGAGGAAATCCCGGGAACGATGCGCCATTGGGCCGGGATTTTTGCGTGGTGGAATGATTTGATCGAGCAGGCGCTTGCGGTGCTGTCCGGCATAACCGGTTAGGCGCGGCACGCCGGCTTTGGCGAGTTCCTTCGCGGCCCGGCGGGTTTCCGAGAACAGGATGCCGGCGTCATAGGCTCGTCCGGTGGCTTTGATCAGAGCAGCGGATTTGGAGACGCCGGCACTGTCCGGCACCGCGATCACTTCATCCACTTCCGGGTCCATGCGCCAAAGACCGGCGAGTTTTTCCGGCGTGAGCACCGTGATGCGCGCATCCGGCCGGCCGCGGCGTATCGCCCGCACGGCGGGCAGAGAATGGCAGGTGTCGCTGAGGGTGTCCGGCGAACGGATGACGATCTCAAACGGCTGCAAATCCTTGACGCCGCTTCCGGGCGCGAGCGCGATGCCACGCCGGGCATTTGCGAGGAGCAACTCCGGCTTCGGTGTCTTCCAACGGTTATGGACCCAAAACCAATCAGCGGGCGAGAGACGGATGATCTGTTCCAGCCGCTCATTCATGATGGCCGTGACCTCTTCAGCGCTGCGCTCGCGGGAAATGCCCGGCAGCTCGTCGCCGATGATCATTTTCCATCTCCCTGGCGCAGTGGTGATGACACCGACGGGGAACATCGGCGCGCCGGTGCGCTTTGCGATGAGCGCCGGCAGTGTGGTGGTGGAGGCGAGCCGCCCAAAGAACGGACACCACACGCCGGTTTCGCCGGCGCGCTGATCGGACAGGACGCCGAGGACTTTGTTCTCCTTCACAAATGCCACCGGAGCGTGGAATCCGTCCTGACGGTTGAATAGTTTGCTGCCGGTCCGCTCGCGGCAGCGCAGGACGTGCGCGTTGAGTGGCGGATTGTGCAGCGGCTGGAACAGTCCGCCAGCCTGACTCCCCGGCGCGATGATGGCCGCCTGACTGAGGATTTCCCAGTTCCCCATGTGCATGAGGACGTAAACGGCACCTTTGCCGTTCCGGAGTGCAGCCTCGACTTTCTCAATGCCCTCAATTTCGAGATGCCGGTGGACCGCTTCCGGATTCATGAACGGCATCTTCATGCCGGCAAAAAAATTGCCGCCGAGATTCATCATGTGCCGTTTCGTCAGTTTCCTGATTTCCTCAGCGGGCATTTCCCGTCCAAACGCGATCGTCAGATTCCGCATCACCAAAGCCCTGTAATGCGGGGAAAGCCAAAGACACAGCCAGCCAAACGCCGCGCCGATGCGCCAGGACACAGACGCCGGGAGCATCCGCGAGAAAGTCTCGACGGCGCGGAAGGCGATGTAAGCGAGCCAGGAGGACATGTTTGGAAATGACGAAGGGCGAGTGTCGAAACCCGAAGGAATGCCGAAGTTCGGATGTCGAATGCCTCAGAGTTGGAAGCCGGCCTATTTCGCTGATTGTCGCGCTTCAGCCTCCAATTTGGTGCACCAGTCGCGCAATTCATCAAACTCTTTGCGGCTGAGGTCAGAAACCGAAGGGATGGGCCTTTTCTTGTCGAACAGACCGTTATCCGCAAACTTCCAAAGCCCCGCCTCTTTGCGGAAGAGCATCAGACCATAGTTCGGCTTCCGATCAGGCTTGGTCTTATCGAGGAGTACGGCTGCGACCTCGGTTAGTTCCTTGGAATAGACGAGCTTCATCCCGGAGATTAATTCGGCCGACTCCATCAAGGATTGCAACTTGGACGCCAGATATGGCTCCGGCATTTCCTTGAGATCGGTCATCATGGACAAAGCAGTCTTTTCGTCCTTCTTGACTAGGCATTCCAGAAATTTTTGAAAGGTCTCCTCAACAGTGGGCTTCCCTTGCTTCGCCGCTGGCTCCTCCTTCTCTCCCGCAGGCTTTTCTGGCTTCAATGGAACTGGCTTCTCGTCTGCTTGAGAGGCGAACAGGCTCGCATGGATGAGGGCGATGCAGAGGCAACGGGCGAGAGAACGGGTGGATACTTTCATCGGCGGCTTCGGGAGGACTTTGCCTGCGTGTTGTAGGTGAGTCCGGTCATGGTGAGCAGTGGCAGGACGTGAACGGTCCCGTCGTTTTCATAAACCACGGCAACGGTGGCGTTTTTTGGCGGGAGGGAAATGAAGTCGCGGTGCGGCACTTCATAGGCACGTCCGTCGGCGAGTCTCACGGTAAAGGGGACGCCTTCTTCAATCACGGATTCCAGTTGTTTTCGTGTCATGCTGAATCCTCCTCTCCTGGCCCGGGTTGTCAATGTTTTGCGCTGGGCACTTCTTCATTCGAGCTTCGTCATTCCGCTCCACCGTCACATCCCCATGATCTGATAGCCGCCGTCCACGTAGAGGACCTGACCGGTTATGGCCGCCGCGCCGTCGCTGGCGAGGAAGACGCCGGTGGCGCCGAGTTCGGATGGCTCACAGCTCCGTCCGAGCGGGGCGTGGGCGTCGTAGTGCTTCAGCATGGCGCCGAAGCCGCTGATGCCGCGGGCGGCCAGGGTGTTGACCGGGCCGGCGCTGATGCAGTTCACGCGGATTTTCTTCTTGCCTAGATCGTAGGCGAGGTAGCGCGTGCTGGCTTCGAGGCTTGCCTTGGCCACTCCCATGACGTTGTAGTGCGGCACCACCTTCTCCGCGCCGTAGTAGCTCATGGCGATGATGCTGCCGCCGTCCGTCATCAGGGGGGCGGCTTTGCGGGAGAGGTGAACCAGCGAGTAGGCGCTGATGTTATGCGCGGTGAGATAGGCTTCGCGGGTGGTGTTGATGAAGTCGCCCTCCAGCGCCTCCTTCGGGGCAAAGGCCACGCTGTGGAGCATCAGGTCCACTTTTGGCGCGACGCCGGCCACCTTATCGAAGAACGCATCCACCTCTTCGTCCTTCGATACATCGCAGGGCCAGAGTGGAGTGTCCGGCCCGAAGGTGCTCGCGAGTTCCTCGACATTGTCTTTGAGGCGGTCGCCCTGGTAATTAAAGATCAGACGCGCGCCGGCCTCTGCCCATGCCTGGGCGATGGCCCATGCGATGCTGCGCTTGTTGGCGACGCCAAAGACGAGGCCGGTTTTTCCTTCGAGGGGTTTGCTCATGGCGGTTGCGGGGTGTGGGATTGAGCCATGACTTGCGGCCCTGGATTCCTGGCGTCAAGTCGGGATGCGGATGGAACAGGCGGGCGCAGAGAGTGCGAAAGCTGCGGCCTCACGGCACTACCATCACTTTATAATAGTGCCGCACCGGACGCAGCGGAGCCTCCACCACCAGCGAAGTCGGCCCCGACATTCCCGGCAGGGTGGCGATGGTGGCCCAGGTCGTCAGTTCCGGCGAGACCTGCACCGCGTAGTTTCGCGCCGGGCTGCCGTGCCAGGTCAGGTTCAACACGTTGAGGCCTGGCGCTTCGGTGAGTTGCGGCGTGTGGAAATTGGAAGCGGCATTCACCGGGCTGCTGCCGGCGAGGTATTCATCGCGATTCGTCATGCCGTCGCCGTCGGCATCGCCTGCAGCTTCATTCGCCGCGGCGCTGAATCCATAGCGCGCCTCCCACGCGTCGCCCAGCCCGTCGCCATCGAGGTCCATGCCGTCGTCCGAGGCGCGGAGCTGCGTGAGGTCGGCCGCCGTGAGCACACGATTGTAGAACCGCACGTCATCCAGCCAGCCATCGAAGTGCCCGCCCGTGGTGCCGTCGCTGTGCGTCCGGTATTTGCCAAAGTAGAGCGGGGAGTCCGACGTGAGCGTCACGCCCGGATAGAGCCGGCTCCCCGACTGCACGCCATCCACATAAAGCCGCAGCCGGCTGCCATTGTACGTCACCGCCAGCAGCCGCCACCCATTCGCCGGATACACCGCCGCACTCTCAAACCCCTGCCCGCCGCCGCCCCAGTTCAGCCCCGCGCCGAACTTCCCGTTGCTGTTCGCATACAGCCCGAACCCCGCCTGCCCCGAACCATCCGCCCCTTCCGTGCTGATGATCCGCGTGCTCGCGCTGCCGTAAGTCCCGCTCGTCTTCACCCACGCCGTCCATGTGAAATTCGGCTGGCTGTGGAAGAACGCGCCGCTCGCCGTCTCCATGCCGTCGCTTTCGCTCGCCACGAACCGCCGCGCGCCATCAGTCCGGCTCCACGAATCAACTGCCGCTGCCGTGCCCTGATTAGTGGCATGTTGCGCCGTCGGCCCGTAGTCGTTCCCCGGCTGCGTCGCATTCAGCGGATAGAACGCCACCAGGCCCTGCCAGACGTTGAAGGGAAACGGCGTCACCTTCACCGCCGCGTTCACGCTGGTAGCGGAGTCGGTGCCATTGGTGATGACCGCCGAATAGTTCCCGCTGTGCCACGGCTGCGCACTCGGAATGGCGTAGCTGGTTGACGTGGCACCGGGAATGTTCACGCCATCCTTCCGCCACTGCCATGTCAGCGTGCCCGATCCCTCTTCTGTCGGGGTGAGCGTCACGCTCTGCCCCTGAACTGGCGTGCTGTCTGGCAGGGGCTGCGTAAAGCCCGGCGGCACATAAACCGTGAGCACTGCGGGATCGCTCGTCACGCTTCCTCCCTCGTTGCTCACCACAACGGTGTAGCTTCCCGCATCAGCCGCCAGTGTAGCTGGAATCGAGTACGTGGCCGCCGTCGCGCCATTGATGGGATCGCCGCCCTTTTTCCACTGATAGGATAGACCCCAGCCTGTGGCCGTCACCTCAAACATCGCCTGTTGTCCTTGTGTAATCGAGATGGAGCCTGGGTGAGCGTTTATCATCGGCACTGCAACCGTGCCGGTACCAGTCAGCGTGATGTCGAACGGATTCGTCGCCCCGATTACATTGCTCGAGATGTGAATCACCGCGCTCCTTGAGCCACTCGCACTGGGAACGAAGGACGCGGTAAAGGCGGCGGTGCCCGCTCCCACGGGAACACTGGTGCTGCTCATCGCGCTCACTGTGAAGTCACCTGCATTCGCCCCGTCCTTGCTTACGACAAGGCTGGTTAGGTCGGCAGCGCCGGTGTTTCTAATGGTGAAAGTAATGTCGCTGGTGCTGCCTACAATCACGGTGCCGAATGCCTTGCTCCCGCCATCGGCAATAGTTACCCCGGAGTCATCAACTACGATCTCCGGCGCAGGGCCGAAAGTGAAAGTGTAGGATGCCCCCGCATTGGAAGCCCCTTCATTGGACGCCGGATTCGCGCCGGTGCCGCTGCCGTCTTCGTCAACCGCCCCGATGAGCACGGTGTTTCCAGACACAGCCACCGAATGGCCAAATCTGTCACCGGCCCCGGTGTTGCCAGCCTTGAGATAGGCCTGCTGCGTCCATGTTGTCTCGTTGCGTGTGAAAACATAGGCTGCGCCGGATCCGAGCGCACTGTTGTCAGCTTGATTGCCTCCCGCCCCAGTAGAGTTGCTGGCCTCCGCGTATGCCCCGACGACCACGGTGTCGTCCGAGACCCCTACCGAGTAGCCAAACTGGTCAAGCTCTTCAGTGTTGCTGGCTTTGAGGTAGGCCTGCTGTGCCCACGTCGTACCGCTTCGGGTGAAGACGTAGGCCGCACCGGAACTGCCGGCCGGTTCCACTCCGCTGCCGCCGCCGTCCTCCCGGTAAGCCCCGACGACCACCGTATCGCCCGAAATCGCTACTGAATGTCCAAAAAAGTCGTCCTCCCGAATGAAGTTCGCTCTGAGATAGGTCTGCTGCGTCCATGTCGTCCCGCTGCGGGTGAAGATGTAAGTTGCTCCGGCGGCGGGGCCGTTGTCGGTACTTCTGGGTTCCCGAGGAACCCCAACGACAACCGTGTCACCCGAAACGGCCACTGAATATCCAAAATCGCCGCCCTCTGAAGTGTTGATTGGTTTGAGATAAGACTGCTGAGTCCACGCCGTTCCGTCGCGGGTGAAGACATAGGCCGCACCGAAATAGCCGGTAAACTGAAAGCCCCCCTCCCCATACGCCCCGACGACCAGAGTGTCGTCCGATATCGCCACTGAGTTGCCGAAATAGTCATTGGCCTCAGTGTTCGACGCTTTTAGATAGGCTTGTTGGGTCCAGTCCGTCCCGCTGCGAACAAAGACGTAGGCCGCGCCGGCATCAGCCGCCCCTTCATTGGACGCCGGATTCACTCCGGTGGCACTGCCATCCTCCCCATACGCTCCTATGACAACAGTGTCGCCAGACACTGCCACCGAGTAGCCGAAATGGTCGGCGGCCCCGGTGTTCGACGCCTTCAGGTAGGCCTGCTGGCTCCAACCCGTGCCACTGCGCACAAAGACGTAGGCTGCCCCGGCATTGGCCGCCCCGTCGTTGGCCGCCGCATTCGCTCCGGTCCCGCTTCCATCCTCTCCAGGTGCCCCAATGACCAAGGTGTCGCCCGACACTGCTAGCGAATAGCCGAACTGGTCATCGGCCCCGG
>JANOZA010000400.1:0-10155 GCA_031429155.1 Verrucomicrobiota bacterium
GAAAAATGCAGAATGCAGAAGGTGGGGAGGGAGATGCGGGTTGTAGAGTGAAGAATTTGGAATGCAGAGGGCGAATTTCGCGGGAGCGGGCTTGCGTTGCGGCGGGGCGTTCTACTGTCGCGGCCCCCTATGTCCGTCAAAATCAGTTTCAATTCCTCTACCGTTACTAACCTCGTGCTCGCCAAAGTCGGCAATCCACAGCGGGAGGAGCCGCTGGTGACGTCGAAGGAGATGTTTCGTGTGGATGAGGATGACCGGGAGTTGCTGACGGCGTTGTTTTTGAAGCCATTCAAGAATCTGGTGGCGCACCGTTTTGCGCATCACTCTTCGCTGAAGAAACATGAGATGCATCAGCTCGCGACCGGGCTGTTTGCAGCGCCGGGGAAGTTGCTGGAGCACGGCTGTGAAATCGCCAGCCGGCTGTATGCCAAGTCCAATCATCCGAACATCAAGGCGGGGGATTTGTGTATCTCGCTGGTGGATGACATTGAGATCGCAGGGGAGATGACGAACGCGCTGTGTATTCTGAAATCGGAGAGCGTGGTGCCATTCCTGAGCATCTCAGCGGAGGACGGCGATCTCCGTCTCCACACGGAGCAGGGCATCAACCCTGACAAGATAGACAAGGGCTGTCTCATCATCAATCACTGGAAAGAGAAGGGCTGCTACGTGCTGACGTTCGACCGGAGCGGCGGGGAATCGCGTTTCTGGGTGCGGGAGTTCCTCGGGCTCCAGGCAGTGCCGGACTCGGCATTTCTCACGAACACTTACGCGGAGCTGGCGGTGGCGGCGGTACGGGGCGGGATGTCGCCGACAGCGCCGCCGGAGCAATCGGGGCGGGCAGCGATGGAGGTCTTTGAGTGGTTCGATGACCGGGAGAATTTCGATATGGAGGACTTCGAGAAGCAGGTGCTGAAGACGCCTGACGCGGTGGCCCGGTTCGCTGCGGAGCGCTCCAAAATCGAGGAAGAACACGGCGAGTCGCTGGAGGCGAAGTTTGAGATAGAGCCGAAGGTCGTGAAGAAGGTGAAGAAGCAGTCGGCCTCCGTAGTGAAGCTGGACACGGGCTTCGAGATTCACATCAAGCCGGTATTCGCGACCACCGATGATCCGCTGCTGGAGCGGGGCTTCGACGAGGCGAAGGGCATGAAGTTCATCAAACTGTGGTTCAATGAAGATGTGTCAGGATCGTGAGCGCCGGCTCAGCCGTTCTGGAACTTTACGTCTTTGATTTTGGCTTTGCCGTAGAGTTCCTGGAGGCGGGCGAGGATGTCGCGCTTGTGGCGGCGTTCCATGTCGTAGCGAACGGCAGCCTGGAGGACGGCGACGATGAGGACGCTGCGGCGGATGGCGACGGGCCGGGAATGGGTGGCCAGAAAGACCCCGACGGTGGATTCCCACTCGGCGGCGATTACCTCGTGAGAGACGCGGTCTTCGATGCCGGCTTTCTTGAGGACCCGACCGACGACGTCGCTGACTTTGCGTTCATAACCGCTGAGGTCGGGTGGAATATAGACGCCGCGCCAGTCGGAGAGCACGCGGCGCTGCTGTGCGCGGCGGGCGGTTTCGAGGGTGCGCTTGGGTTTGCGGCTGACGGGTTCTTCGGACATGACGGTGGGTGGTATCATGCGCGAGACGGGCGGCATTGCACGGCGAAAGTTGCGCGCGAACGCCGATGCTTCCGCGCCTTGCATCGCGAGGAGGCCGGTGTTTTGTCGCCGTTTATTCCCCCGACTCCTCCCCATGAACATCACGATCGAATACTGCTGCATGTGAAACTATCTCCCGATGGCCACCCGTGCGGCGGCGGAGATCAAGGCAGCGACGGGAGTGGAGACAGTGCTCATCGAGGGGAGCAAGGGTATCTTCGATGTGAAAGTGGACGGGAAACTGATCTACTCGAAGTATCTGACCGGCCGTCACGCGGAGCCGGGCGAAGTGGGCCGGCTGGCGGCGGCGCTGTGAGCACTCGCGTCGTGGATGTCTGCGAGTTCAGTGTGATTGACGAAACCGGCGACTGGATCGTGGTGAACAAACCGGCACCGCTCCAGGTGCATCCTTCACGCCCGGACGGCGGGCCGACGCTCTGGCACGGGCTGCGCGAACTGCTGCGCTACGAAATCGCCAACGGCGCGGCGCTATCCATTATTAACCGTCTCGACCGCGACACGAGCGGCATCGTTCTCATCGCGAAGCACAAGGCTGCCGCCCGGATGCTGCATAAGGCGATGATGCGCCGGGAGGTGGGGAAAGAATACCGCGCCATCGTTTGGGGGTGGCCGGAGGTGGATGAATTCACAGTGGACGAGCCCATTCTGCGCCGCGGCGAGGTCACGGACTCCGAAATCTTCACGCTGCAGCAGGTGCATCCGGACGGCGCGCAGTCGCGGACAGGGTTTCGGGTGCTGCGGCGGTTTGAGAGGGCGACGACGAACGGGTCGCGATTCTCCCTCATCGCGGCCACGCCTCACACGGGGAGGATGCATCAGATTCGCGTGCATCTGTCGCACGCCGGATTCCCCGTGGTGGGGGATAAACTCTACGGTCCCTCGCCGCAGTGGTACCTGCGGCAGATTGAGAATGGCTGGACGTCAGCCGCTGCGGAGTCGCTGCTCATGCGGCGGCAGGCGCTGCATTCCTGCCGGCTTAGCGTCGTCGCGGAGGAAGGGCGGCGGTTCGAATGGGAGGCTGACATGCCGGGGGACATGATGGAGTTTCTGGGGGGGCAGATTTCGGCTTGAGGATATTAAATATGGTGTAATTTTAGGAATTATGAATTATTCCTTTCATTCGCGCCTCAGTCCAGCCGTTTCCGGTCTGGTGATCTCTTTGATCATGGCAGCCCTGCCGTCCGCGGTGCTGGCTCAGGAAAAGTCAGGTTCGAAGACCAAGGCCAAGCCTGCTGCGGGCAAATCCGCAGCCAAGTCGCCAGGTGCCGCCACGCAGTATGATAAGCACCTTGTCGCGAACATGAAGTTGCTCAGCGTGCTCGGTCGCTACGCGGATTGTCTCGCCGGTGCCACCGATGCCACGACGGCGACGCTGGCATTGACCCAACTCGAGGGCATCACCGGCGAGGCTATCACTGCGGGAGAAGCCTTAGTCAAACTGGGACGTCCGGCACCGGACATGGAGGCTAAGCTCGGGCAGGATGCGGACCTGAAACTGACATCGCAACTCGTTGCGGAGAAGACCCGCGCAGCGGTAAAGCTCATCTCTGATAACGGCGAAGTGAAGTCCGTGCTCGCGCCGGGCATCGAGAGTTTTCAGGCGGCGCTCAATCGCATCCAGGAAGTCGCCGACGACCCGCAGGGCCCCGGTGGACCGGACAAGAAGCCAAAGCCCGCCGCAGCGGGAGTTCCCTTCACGCCTGCGGGTCCCGAAGCTGCTCCGGCGAAGTCGGTTGATGGCACTGCCGCTGCGGAGCCTTCCGCTCCGCCCCAGGAGTAGTGGTCGTGTGACTGGGTTTGTTACCCGCAATCGGACAGGCGAGGCAGCGAGGTGAACAGTAGCGATGCCGTGATTTTCTCCGCCGGCAGGCCGGTGAGTTGCTGCAAGGCAGCGCGGTAGAGGCTCGTCTGGCGAGCGTGCGCCGCGATGGCACTGGCCAGTGCCGCGGGGCTGTCCCGCAGGGAGTCTGTTTTGAATTCAATAAGGTGGGCGCCGCCAGGAGTGAGCGTGACCCGATCAAAAACGCCGCTGATGCACTGTCCGTCTATGACGGCCTCGAAAGGACGTTCCCTCCACACCACCGAGTGCTGGTCTGGTTTCGCGAAGGCACGCGAGACCTCCGGGCTCTTCAGGCAGCGGCGCACGGTTTCCAGAGCGTTCGTTTGCCAGGATTCCGGCGCAGGCATCGTGCGGGCGAAGAATGCATCAACCTCCTTCACAGGCTGAGTATCGCTCCACTCCACGCGGCTGAGCAGGGCGTGGACAAATGTCCCAAAACGTCGCGCATCCTGACGGCTGGCTAGTTTTGCCAGGCCAGCACTGCGGGCGTGCTTTCCCGCAGAAGGCCGCGAGTGGGGCAGGGAAGTTGTTGCCGCGGCGACCGGCTCCTCCGTTCCGCCAAACAAGTCGTCCTGCGCGACTACCGCCGGAGCGCGCTTCACCGGCTCATCGCTTATCCATTCCAGCGCGCCCTCCAGGCTCAACAGCGAGCAGTCCCGGCTTCCGATCTGCATCTTCGCTGCCTCTCCATCATCGAGCATCTGCCGAACGATGCGAGCCAGCGACACACTTTCACTCTTCGCCGGCTGGGGCGGCAGGAGGATGTAGTTCGCCCGCCGCGCCCGGGTCACGGCCACGTAAAGTTGCGCGAGCCGCTCGCGCCATTGCGCCGCGTCGGCGTCCTCCAGTGCCGCGGCGATCACTTCATCCGCCGCAGCGATGTCCTTGCCTGGCAGCACGGAGAGCCAGGAGATTTCCTTCTCCGCGTCGCGTCCGATGCCGACGCGATTGCGGTGCTGATACATGTGACCGTCGTGGATGTCAGGCAGCAGCACGATGTCGAATGTCAGGCCCTTGCTCTTGTGCAGCGTCATCACTTGAACGGCACCGCTGTGAGCCGACTCCCGAATTCTCCACGATTCAGCGAAGGCGATAAAATCGTCCACATCGCGGCTGCCGCCGGCATCGAATTCCCGCGCCGCCCGGCACAGGTCATCGAGCCGTCCGCGGCTAAACGAATCCAGCGCCGGCAGTTCCTCCAGCAGCCAGGCCTGCCAGGTGCGCAGAGTCTCCGAAAAGCCAGCCGCAGCGACTTGCTCCAGAACGCGCGCGGTGAATCGTCCGCGCCGCGCCTGACTGCGGGCCAGCGGAGTGCGGCCAGCGCTTTCCGGCCACTGCGAGGCGATCACCTCACCTAGCGGAGACATCAGCACCTGCTGCCACGAAAACTGATCCGCCGGATGCGCCGCTGCCTTGAGCAGCGCCAGCATGGCGGACGCTGCCGGATTGTCCGTGGCGATGCTCACATCGCTCTCGCACACCACTTCCATTCTGGTGCGGTCCCGCAGCAGATCGGCGATGGCGGTGGCGCGGGCATTGCGGTGACACAGGACCGCGCAGGAAAGTCCGCGCTGCAGCGGCTGCAATTCCCGCAGCAGGTCGGCGCAGGCTTCCCACACCGCATCATCATTGCCTTCGACTTCTTTGTTCACCGGCACCTCGATCAACGCCCCGCAGCCGCTCAGTTCTGGATGCGCGCTGGTATGTTCCTGCCACGGCCAGCGGGAGACAGCGCCGGCCAGTCCGTCCAATAGCTGCAGCCTGGCAGGATCGCCGCAGAGGCGATTCACCATCCGGATAATGGCCGGTCCGCTGCGCTGTGAGAGCGCCAGCGGCTTCACGTTGATCATCTCCCCGTAGAATTCCTGAATGTCCCCGAACAGCCCCGGCTCCGCGCCGCGCCACGTGAAGATGCTCTGCTTTTCGTCTCCCACCGCAAAGAACGAGCGCGTGCCCTCGCGATCCTGGATCGCTTCGTCGCAGAGATTTTGCAGCACTTTCCACTGCACACGGCTTGTGTCCTGGAATTCATCGAGAAGCCAGTGCGCGTAGCGGGCGTCGAGCCGGTAATCAATGCTCTGCCGCGAGGCGCACTCCATTCCGCGCTTCACCGTCAGAGCTTCGGTCCCGCGCGCGGCGGCATCGAGATCGCCGCTGAGGATGAGCTGCACGTCTTGAAAGGTCAGCCGTCCCTGCCGCCGGACCATGTCGTGATAATGACGGTCGTAGAGCGCGAGGATGCGGTGGATGCCGTGGGTCTGATGCAGGCATACCATCAGCGTGTCGTGGACGAAGCGGGAGACGAGCGTGTGCAGCGCACCCGTCAGCGGCTCGCGCAGCGTGACCTTGCTGCTCAGCGTGATCACCGCTTCGCCGGTGGCCAGCGCGGGCAGCAGTTGGAGGAGCTTTTTCAGCGTGAGCTCCACAGCTTTATCAACCGGCGTGCCCGGTGTGTGCGTCTCCAGGGCCGCCAAAAAATCCTCCAGTTTCGCCCTCTGCGCGTCCTTCAAATCCGCAGCCTTCTCCAGCGCGCGCCGGGCCGCATTGATCAGGTCCGCCATCGTCTTGCCTGCCGCCGGTTGGGCGCGACCCCCGGGCCACACGGCAGCGGGATTGCCCCAAACTCCCACCTGCGGCGCAGACTGAAACAACCCCAGCCAATCCTTGAGAAACTGCCCGAGCAAAACCTTGAGCCGCACCTCCTCCTTGCCCCATGTCGCCTGCTGGAAAGCCTGGAGAAACTCCCGTCCGGCCGCCTCATTGAGTTGTCCCGGCGTGAAGACCCGCTGCAGCACCCGCTCTTGTTCCAGATCCTGCTGATGTTGATCCAGCAGCGCGAAGTCCCCCGCCAGTCCCAGTTCCAGCGGGAAACTGCGCGCGATGCGCACGAAAAACGAATCCATGGTCCCGAGTGTCAGGGACGGCATCTCCCGCACCAGCGAGACCAGCAGCCGCACCCAATCCGCGCGCTCCATTGCCGGCATTTCCGCATCCTTCGCCAGAGCCTGAGCCGCCTTTTCCGTCAGAGCCGCCTCCGCCAGACGGTGGAGAATGGCCGTGAAGAATTCCCGCGCTGCTTTGCGGCTGAAGGTCAGGGCGATGATCGTTCCCGGCTCCGCGCCCAGCGCCAGCAAACGAATGTAGCGCAGCACCAAATTCCAGGTCTTGCCCGCACCCGCCGAGGCCGTGATGATTTCGTGACCGATCATCCCGCAGCCTGGCCGGGCAGCGGAAAATGGAAGTGAGAATCCAGCGCCGCGCGAGAGCAGCCCGGTGAGCGTCTCTCAGTTTCCGAACGACCGTCCTTTCCCAAATGACCCAAGATTACTCAAATGCTTGGTAGCGACCCTCAGCAGGTTGAGGCATCTCAGCCGCACTTCATAACCAACTATGAAAATCCGCATCCCTACTCTTCTGGTCATCTTCAGTGCAGGTATGTCACAGATCTGCGCTGCGCCAGTATCCATTTACGACAAAGACCCGGCGCACCTGTGGAACCGCCTGCACTCTGTGCTGATGACGCAGGCACCGGAGGGGAAAACCGTGCCGGATGATCTCCTCGACCCGCCGCATTCCGGGCGCCTGCTGTCCGGCGAGCCCAACCGCGAGGCGCTGGCGCTGCTGGGGGAATTCATCGCCCAGCCAGTGCCGGTGACGGCGAGCCCGCTGCGGCGCGCGGTTCTTCAGCGGGATTTGCTCGCGGTGTTTCATATCGCCGTGGGCGAAAGTTATGACGAACGGACGGCCCCGCAGCGGGAGTTGATCACGGCGCTGGCCAAAGCCATTCGGCACGTCGCACTGACGGCGGAAGAAATCCGCAAGCTGCCTGACAACTACACCGCCGCCGCATCCGCCCCGGATGCCGTCACAACGGATGACCCGGAGCATCCGCGGGCCTTTCTGCCAACGGACCTGCTCGCCGATGACGGGCCGTGGATCGCGGTGAATGGCGAAGGCCGCGAAGGCTACGCGGGGAGGACTCACTTCACCATCTTTAAGGGCCGCTCGTCCTTCGATGTGCGAATGCGCCATCCCGCCGGCCGCGAGGCAGGCGTGGCTTATCTGAAATCCCTGGCGGACAAGCCCCCGCTGGTCTGGGAAAGGCCGGCGCAGGCCCACATTTTGTTACCGAACAACAGTGTGGACCGTCCCCCGTGGCCAAACCCCGCCATGCCGCAGTTTCCGAAAGGCACCGCGTGGGCGCTCATCCGCCGCGCCATCCTCGCAGACGCGAAAGGCCAGCCCGTAACATCGCCGCTCGTGGAAAGCGTCCAGGTGCGCGTGTATCGCACCACCGATCCCCCCTTCGAAATCCCGGAAGACGCCCTCGCCCGGCGGTTCATGACGTCATTTGAATGGGAGGCCCGGCGCTCGCTCCTCCTGGGGAAAGGCGGCTTTCACCAGACCACCCTCGACGAGGTTCAGTATGCGCATTTCGCCCCCATCGAGGCGAAGCCCGACATGCAGGGACGCCCGCTCACCAACTTCTGTCTGCGATGCCACTTCACCCCCGGCATCTTTTCCATCCAGAGCCGCACCCGGCAATTCTTCAACGACACATCAAGTCTGCCGCTGGCGTTTGCCCCCACCGACCGCCCTGCCCTCGACCTCGCCGCCGAGACCAAGGCCACCCCCCTGCCTGGCTGGACTCTGCTGCACTGGCTGTGGCAGTGACAGCCTTCGCTTCGTCGCCGACGAGCCGCGCTTCCACCGCGCGCTGAAGGCTTACGAGCCTATCCTCGGCCGGGAGCACCCGGACACGCTCAGCAGCATGAACAAGCTCGGCATCTTGCGTGAAGGAAAAGCAGGGCCGGCGGGCGGAGGCGGAGGCGCTCTACGCCCAGGCGGTGGCCGGGGCGCAGGCAAAGTTGCTCCCGCAGCATCAGCTTCGGCTCACGTGTGAGCGGAATCTCGCCCAGGTGCGGGGGTGGGGAAATGAAGAAGGAAAAATGAAGACGGGAGAATGACGGAGGGAGGCGGGTGGGGGAGGGTGAAGAGCGGGGCGGCGGCCCGTCTTCCCATGCGGGTGGCCCGCATGGAGCGGCGCGCTTCCAGCCGCCGTTGCTGCCATCCGCGCAGCCGGCGGCGGAATCATTCCGCCACACATTCGTATTCCGAAATTCCGCGGCGGAGTTGTGCGGTATTTTGAAAAAAGTTCGTTTCCCGGTTCAAAATTCTTCTCCACCCCAGTCCAAGCCCGGGAGCGCCGCCGTCCTCGAGCGGCTTATACTTTGCCAAAGGCCACCCTTCCTCCCGGGAATGAGTGCGGCTGTCGCCGGTCGTTGCCAGCCGCCCGGGACGGCGGCGCTCCCGGGCCGCGCGCCGGCACCACGAAACCGCGCACCTGTGAACTCATCGGCCCGCCCTCAGCACTGCCCGCCGCTCCCGCGATACTCTTTCCCCGCGATGCCGCACCCCTTCACCGCCCCTGTGAACGGAATCCCCCCGACAGCACCACCCCCCGTCCCGTCCGTGTCGAAGTCCCGGCCACCACTTCACCGTTTCGCCAAAACAGTAATCACTTTTCCCGAAACAGAACACCCATTTCCCGATTCAGTACACTGTTCCGGGCAAACACTGCACACCTTCGCGGGAAGAGTATTCTCTTTCCCCGAAACAGCGTACTCTTTTCCCCAAACAGTGAAGTGTTTCGCCCAAAGTGTGAACTGTTTTTGGAAAACAGTTCACTGATTGGCCGGATCAGTGCAGTCTTTCTCCGAAAGTGGTTACTCTTCCGGCCAAAGTGTTCACCATGCCCCCGATTCAGTGCAGCGTTTGGTCCAAAGAGTCTTCAATTTCGGGAAATCAGTTCACAGAATTTTCCATTTTGATCACTCTTTCGCCGCATGTCGCAGGCCATCCCGGCGAAGCCGATCAATCCCGGTGGGGCGCGGCTCCTGCCAAGCCCACTTCTCATGCCCCGTCGTCTCAATGACTCCACCCTCCGGGGAGCCGCCGTCTTCCTACGTGCGGAAAGTCAGCACCGCAGCAGCTTTGCACGGAATCCCTCCCCTTCCGTCCACCGATTACTGATCACTGATCACCGATCACCGATCACTTTCCCCGCCCCCCCTCACTTCCTCCTCGCCAAACCCCTCCACCCGGCTAGCCTCGCCCTCCATGCCCCGGCCCGCTCCCGCCATGCCTTCCTCCAAACCCTACGACCTGCCGCCCGACGCCCCGTCTTCGGTGCTGCGGGAAGACGGCATCGAGTCCGGCTTCATCGGCACGCTTCAGGGCCTCAAATATGACTACCGCCCGGACATCACCGACCGCGCCTCGCTGGAGCGGAACTTCCGCGAGAAGTTCGAGTCCCTGAACCGGGTCCGCCTCACCGATGCCGAGTTCGCCCGCCTGCTGGATGAAATCGTCACGCCGGATGTCTTCACCGCAGCCAAGACCCTGCGCAGCATCAACAGCTTCACCCGCGATGACGGCTCGCCGCTGAACTACACCCTCGTCAACATCAAGGACTGGTGCAAAAACACCTTCGAGGTCGTCAATCAGCTCCGCATCAACACGGACTACAGCCACCACCGCTTCGATGTGCTCATCCTCATCAATGGCGTTCCTGTCACCCAGATCGAGCTGAAAACCCTCGGCGTAAATCCCCGCCGGGCCATGGAGCAGATCGTCGAATATAAG
>JANOZA010000401.1:0-4922 GCA_031429155.1 Verrucomicrobiota bacterium
GCCAACATATTTTGGAACTTCACTCCCCACGGCCACTTCTCATGCTCCCCACTCCATCCTTGATTCCCTGCTCATGATCCACTACACCTCCCCTGCACCCAGCCACCATAGCTTAGTTTAGAGTTCCTGTGGCCGGAGATCCGGGTCCACCTCAAACCCGCGAAGGGCCAATTCCAGATTTACTACAAACAAGGTGCCGACCATCCGGAGTATCAGCCGGACTTCGTCGTCGAGACTGACAAGGCGATCTACATGCTGGAGCCGAAAGCGAAGAGCGAGATGGAAGACCCCGTTGTCCTGGCCAAGAAACAGGTCGCCGAAACCTGGTGCCTGAATGCCAGCAACTTCGCCGCCCAGCATGGTGGCAAGCCTTGGAAGTATGTCCTCATCCCGCATGATGCGATCAGTGACAACATGACGCTTGATGGATTAGCGGCAAAATTTGACACCCGGGGATGATCAGCCATGCACCTACCTGTGAATTGGAGAAGTTTCCGCCAGCCGTTCACTTCCCATGTGGACCAGTTGCGGTGGGGCGAGGGGGGCTGCTCGTGGACGGGTTGGTCACGCTGCTCGCCGCCTCCCTCGTCGTCAAACGTACCAACCATTTATTCCCATGCCTGCCACTACCGAGCCCGCTCCGCCGCTAAACCATGTCTTCGTGGACTTCGAGAACGTGCATGAGGTGGATGTTTCCGTCATCGGAGCCAAAGCGGTGAGTCTCACGCTTCTGCTGGGAGCGAGGCAAACCAGGCTGGAGGTCGGACTGGTGGAGAAGCTGATGGAGCATTCGGCGTCTGTGCAGTTGATCCGCCTGGCGTCTTCCGGGAAGAATGCGCTCGATTTTGCGCTCGCCTATTACGTGGGACGGGCGGTGAGCGCTAACCCTGGCGCCTACATCCACATTGTATCCAGGGACACGGGGTTCGATCCGCTGGTGGAGCACCTGCGGAGCCGGCACATTCATGCGCATCGCCACGATAGCTTTGCGACGCTGACATTCTCGGGCACAGCCAGGGCGGCGGCCGCGGCACCTAAGGTGGATACTGCGGGGCAGGAGGAGCCGTTGACCCGGGTGCTGGAGCGGCTGCGGAAGAACGTCACCAACCGTCCGAAAAAAAAGAACACACTGCTGAGCCACCTCAAATCAAGTTTGGGAAAGGATTCCACGGAAGCTGATGCTGCCGCGCTGTTGGAGAAACTGCGCAAGGCCGGGCATCTCCGCATCGGGGACAAGGACCTCGTTACCTACCTGGTTTAAGCTGCGCGAAACCGGTTGAAGCCAGGCCGTGGCCAAGGTGGTCCGGCCTGTGGCTCCCGCTCCGGAGAAGGACAGAAGCGATCGGCGGGAAGTTGTGCTGAGGGCTGGATGAGGAGAATCCGGGGCCATGAGAGCATTCCTGCCCCTTGCCACGCGCCGGGGGCGGTTCCACCAGTGGCGCCCACTTTCTTCATGGCACACCAGTTCACTCAGCGCCGCCGCGTCAGTTTCTCAGAGACTGATCTCGCGGGTATCATGCACTTCTCCGGATTCTTCCGGTGGATGGAGGATACTGAGCACGCTTTTTACCGTTCGCTGGGGCTGAGTGTGCATCCGCTGGCGCACGGGGCGACGGATACGAGCACGGGCTGGCCGCGGTTTAAGGCCTCGGCGGAATACAAGCTGCCGCTGCAGTTCGAGGAGGAGGTGGAGGTGGAACTGATTGTAGCTGAGATGCGCACCAAGGCCATCCGCTACGCGTTTCGTTTCTGGAAAAATCCGGACGGCCCGGCGCCGCGTGCGCTGGTCGCGACCGGGGAGATCGTCGTCGTCGCCGTCTGTGCCGCACCCGGCACGCGGGTGATGAAATCTTCGCCGATACCAGAGGCCTTTCGCTCGCGTATCGAACCTGCTCCGGCGGAAGCGCTCGCTCTGCCAGCCGCCGATTCCTGAATTTTCTCCTCCCATACCGTGAATCAAAAAATGAACAGCCAAGCTCTCCTCTATGTCCTCGGGGTCGTCATCTGCTGGGGTCTTTACTCCGTCTTTCTCCACATGGGCAGTGTGGGAATGAGCATCGAAGGCGCGAAGCCTGACCTCATGAGCAATCGCATGAAGGCCTTCCTCCTCGTCGGTATCGCCTACGTGCTAGTGGCCGTCGTGGGGCCGCTGATCATTTTGAAAATGCGCGACAGCGGCGCGGCCACGCACTGGTCATTTCCCGCCACCGGATGGAAGATGAGCCTCATCGCCGGACTGCTTGGCGCGTTTGGGGCTTTCTTTCTGCTCATGGCGCTGAGTTCCGATGGCGGCGATGTGGGCATGAGAAAGGTGCTCATCGCGATGGTGCCAACGCTCGTTTTCGCCGGAGCGCCGCTGGTGAATGCCATCGTCAGCGTGACGAAAGAGAATCTGTGGAGCAGGACGCCGCCGCAGTTTTTCATCGGCCTGCTGCTTGCTGCCGTGGGCGCGGGGCTGGTTATGTTTTATAAGCCGTCATCGGGTCCGCCGGCCAAAGCGGGTGCCGGGCCTGCCGGTCTGAGCGCTCCCGCCGGTCCGAAGGTCAGCCAGTTCAGCGTGCCTGCTCCGGTGAAGTCCGTGGCTCCCGGCTATGCGGACGTGACGACGCGCAGCTACTACGTTTCGTAATGGCGGCGTCTGCCGCGTGAACGCGGGCCGGATTCCCGCACTGGCGTGCCCAGTGATGCCTTGCCGCCTGTGGTGCGGCTCCCGTAGAGTCGGCGGTCATGAATTGCTCCACTATTTCGCGCCTCGTGCGCCTGCTTCTCATCAGTGCTGCTGTGTCGGCATGTCCGGCAGCCGGGCAGGAGCCGCGACCGTTGTTTGTCGAAGGCTATGCCGGTGAAGTGAGCTGCGCCCCGGGCGAGGAGTTGGCGCTGCATCTCTCCAGCAGCGCGCGGCAGGTAGCGGTGGAAATCACGAGACTGGGAGCAAAGCCGGAGTCAGTATGGACGGGTGAGACGCAGGCCACAGAACATGCCGTGCCGGAGAATGCGTCCTCACACGGCTGCCTCTGGCCGGCGGCGCTCAAGCTCCAAATCCCCCCCGGCTGGCGCAGTGGCTATTACCATGTGACGCTGAAAGTGCGCGATGGCGGCGGCGCATGGACTCAGCGCAACGCCCGCACCGCGGAGGGCTCCTGTTATTTCATCATGCGTCCGTTGCGCGGCACCGGTGCGGGCACACTGCTTCAGTTCGCGACAAATACCTACAACGCCTACAACAACTGGGGCGGGTTCAGTCTCTACGCCTACAATGGCCGCGCCGGATTGCAGGGGCATCGCGTTTCGTTTCATCGGCCGCCGTCGAGTCAGTTTGGAACCTGGGAGCAGGCATTCGTCGAGTGGGCTGAGCGCCGCGGCATCGCCCTCGAGTATGCCGCCAACAGTGACCTCGAATTTCATCCCGAAGTCCTCGAAGGCCGCAGGCTGGTGCTCAGTGTCGGCCACGATGAATACTGGTCCGCTCCCATGCGCGACAATCTCGAGAAGTGGATCGCCGGCGGCGGCAATGTCGCGTTCTTCTCCGGCAACACCTGCTGCTGGCAGGTTCGCAGCGAAGACGGTGGTCTTGCGCTCACTTGCTGGAAACAAAACTGGGCCAGCGACCCGCTCTACGCGGAGCGCGGCAACAAGACGGCACTGCCGCTGCTCTCATCACTCTGGAGCCATCACCTCGCGAAGCGCCCCGAGAACACGCTCACCGGCGTCGGGTTCCTCTGGGGCGGGTATCACAAGAGCCACGGTCAGCTCATGGACGGCAGCGGGGCGTTCACCGTTCACCGTCCCGACCACTGGATCTTCGCGGGCACTGCTGTGAAACGCGGGACGGAGTTCGGCGGCCAGGACACCATCGCCGGCTACGAATGCGATGGCTGCGAACTCGACTGGCGCGACGGCCTGCCCTTTTCCACCCACCGCGACGGCACGCCGGAATCCTTCGTTCCCCTCGCCACCGCCCCCGCCATCTGGCACCCCGATGACTGCCAGTGGTACGATGAATGGCCTGCTGGCCGCAAAGGGAATGCCGTCCTCGGCGTCTATGAACGTGGCGGCACCGTCTTCACCTGCGGCAGCACCGACTGGTCCCACGGCCTCCGCGGCAAAGATCCCACCGTGGAAAAGATCACCCTCAACGTTCTCGAGAGGCTGGGGCAGTGACTCCCGCGGCAGAGGAAAACCGGACGCGGCGCCGCATCGGGCTCTCGTAGCGCCACGGTCTGGCATTCCCCGTCCAGTGGACCTCCTCCGGCAGCCCGGCCACCGTCCCGGGAACCGGAGCCGCACCGCCCCCGGGATCAAGCCAGGGAGAAAAGGAAAACGCCATAACGCCCGGACACACCCGCCATCGTGCGACGGAAGCACGCCGGGGGCCGGAAGGGCCTGCCCACCTTGTTTATATGGCTCAGGGTCGAAGACCACTGGTGACGATTCTTAGAGCACAGCCATCTTCGTCCAGACGGCTGAGAGCCGCCCGTAAGTTGTTCTATGACAGTGGGTTCCTCAATTACTGGTGTGGCCAGTGGTTCCTCACTGCGGTGGTGGACATCATCCGCCGGGATTTCGCGCAGCCGCTCCGCATCGCTGCGCTGGCTGCACACGCCGGTTTCAGTGCCAGCCGCATGGAACGGCTCATGCGCAGCGTGCTCGGTGTCAGTCCGCGGCAACTCCTGACACGCCAGCGGGTGGAGGCCGCCGCCACGCTTCTGCGCAATACGGACCAGTCGCTCAACGACATCGCGCTCGACTGCGGCTTCTGCGACCAACCGACATTTTGCCGACAGTTCAAAGCCGCGACGAGCCTCGCTCCGGGAGCTTATCGCAGGATGGCGGGCATGGTCGCGTAGCGCGCAAAGCAGTCATGCGCTTCAACGCGTGGAAGTTAAAAGTGGAAAGGTCAGTTTTTTTGTCTGTTTTTTTTG
>JANOZA010000402.1:0-6441 GCA_031429155.1 Verrucomicrobiota bacterium
TTCCAATAGTAGCCGGCAAGGATCTTTGCGGCATATCGGTCTCCACTATCGGATAAGGATTTGAAGTAAGAAATTTCCTTCTCTGTGAGGCCGTACGGGCCGTAACGGCCCACGAATTCGGCGGATCTTTCCGCTTCGGTACTATATTTATCCCAGACATTTTCGGGCTGGGTGACTTTGTTTTGAAGGTAGACGTAAACAAACAGACCGACAATTGCAGGAACAGCGAAAAGCGATCCGAACACACAAACGCGAGCCTTCTTCATTGAACTGATTCGTGAAAATGAGGATTGAGGAGTACGAATACATGCCAAGGGCAGAAGGAATGTCGAGCCATCGTTCGTGCATGCTGCCACCTCACCGCAACGCCCGGACCGCAACTACTCCTTAAGCAGTTTGGAAATCCCTTCCGCCGTGAAGTCCGCTGCCGGGACTTCCACGTCGCGGGCTCCCTTGGAAAAATCGAGCAGGGTCTCTTGGCCGGTGACGGGGGATTCGATGGTCAGCTTTTCCATGCTGTAGTGGCCACCGGATTTGACGAGGTTGCGGCACTCGGTGCGCTTGAGGAGCTTGTTGTCGGCTCCGTACATTTCGATGCGGAGCGGGAGCGATGCCTCCGGGCTGACCCAGAGCCGGACGAGGGCATACTCGGAGTCGCTGCCCTTTGGCCGATGAGTGTCAATGATCTGGCAGTCGCGGCGGCAGACGGGCGCCTGACCGATGAATTTTGGGGCGGGCCAGGTCCAGAAGTCCTCGGTGAGGGCATCAATCGTGAGGTCCGAGCCGAAGAGCGGCTGCTTCTGACGGGCCGCGGTCAGCGGCTGGGTCTTGCCGTCTGGCTCCCGGACGAATCCGGTGATCGCTCCGCCTGCTTCCTTGTGGGCGACCACGGCGCGGCCTTTGTCAGCGGCGGGAAAGAGGGCGAGGTAGATGAAGTCTTTGGCCCCGGCAGCCTGGCGGCCTTTGACCAGAAACTGGAGGATGCGGTCGGGAGTGGAAGGGCGGGTGATGACCATGCGTCCGCGGGCGGTGAAGCCGGTGGTTTGCCGGCCGGCGACGACTTTATCCAGCAGTTCCTTCGCCGTCGGCGGGGCAGGGGGCTCGGCGGGGGAAATCCCCGGGAGGATGAGCAGGCAGAGTGCGAGAAGGCGGAAGCGTCTATTCATAACGGAGGGCAGTGTTGGGGGCCATGCGGGAGCCGCGCCATGCGGGATAGAGGCCGCCGAGAATTCCCAGACCAAGGGCGACAAGGAAGGCCATGAGGAACAGTTGAGGGCTCAAGTCTCCTTCGATTCGTCCGCGCAGCATGGGCGTGGCCTGCAGCCCGATCACAGCGAGGTAGCCGATCACTGAACCGACTACTCCGCCAAGCAGGCTGAGAGCGAGCGATTCGCAGAGGATCATCAGCAGGATCCGGTACCGGCGCCAGCCGATGGCGAGGAGAATTCCGATCTCGTGCATGCGCTCAAAGACACTCATGAAGACGGTATTCATCATGCCTATCGCGCCGACTACCAGCGCGATGAGGGAGGTGGCCCAGCCCATCGCTTTGGCGACTTGCACTCCGGTATTGTTGCTGGCCAGTTCGCTGGCTCTGAAGGCATTGAAGCCGGCGAACTTTTCTTTGATGGTTTTCTGCAGAGCCGTGACGCCTGCTTCATCCACGTCCGGATTCACGCGCAAGTTGAAGAAGTTCACCTTGCCCACGTTTTCAGTGAGCTTCTGCATTTGCGGCAATGCCATGATGAGTGAGCCGTTTTCCACGAGGGCTGCGCTTTCGAAGATGCCGCAGACGGTGAATTCACTGACATCCAACTGAACTTTGGAGCCGGTCTGCTTACCGAGCAGCTCTGCGGAAATTGTCCCGAGAACCAACTCCTTCTGATCGGACGCCGGCCACCGGCCCTCAATTAGTTTGAGGTGATCCCAGACAAAGCCGCCCGACTCCCATCCGAATACGACCATTCCGGGCGACTCCTCGATTCCCATGAAGGAGGTCAACAGTGCGCTCACGGACTTGACGCCCGGAAGCTTTTTCAGTTCGTCGCCGACGGATTGATCAAATCCCTGGGGCGTTGGGCTTTTGCTGGCGGTTTTTGTCACTGCCAGATCGGTGCCGCGCGCATTGTAAGCACCGGTCCAGGATTTCTCAAAGCCCCACGCGATAGCCGTCATGGCCACTACGGCGGCCACACCCACGGCGATGCCAACGACGGTGAGCAGGCTGCGCACCCTGCGGCGGAAGAGGTTCTTGAAGATGACGGTTATGAACCACATGGCGGGGAAGCGGTAGAGTTGTCCGCAATGATGCGGCCGTCCTTCATTCGGACGATGCGGCCGGCGCAGTTGGCGACGTTCATGTCGTGCGTGACCACAATGAGTGTCATGCCGCGGCGGCCGTGAATTTCGTCGAGCAGTTCCAGAATTTGAGCCGCACTTTCCGAGTCCAGGTTGCCCGTTGGTTCATCCGCGAGGAGCACCTGAGGCTCATTGGCCAGGCTGCGGGCGACGGCGACGCGCTGCCGTTCCCCGCCGGACAGCTTCCGGGGAAGGTGGTGGAGCCGGTGGTCCAGTCCGACGGAGTGCAGCAGCGCTTCCGCCCGCTTTCTCCGCTCGGTAGCGGACCACGGCATTTCAAACATAGGCATCTGCACGTTCTCGACTGCGCTCAGCGTCGGGAGAAGGTGGAACGACTGGAAGACGAAGCCGATGTTTTTCGCGCGGAAGCCGCTCGGGTCTGCGAGGGTGCGCAGGGATTCCGAACGGAAGAGAACCTCGCCCTCATCCGGATCATCGAGTGCTCCGAGCAATTGCAGGAGACTTGATTTGCCGCAGCCGCTGGGGCCGACGATGGCGATGAATTCTCCGTTACGGATAGAAAGATCCACGCCGCGCAGCGCCTTTACGTTCCCCCCGTCATACCGCCGATGGACTGCCCGGACATCAATGAGAAATTCGCTCATGCGCAGGCGGGTTCAAAACGGGATGCCGCGACCGCAGGCTGTTTGGGCGAGGAGAACGGGCGTTTGGCAGTGATGCGGGCAAGGAATGGGGCGACGAGATCATTGAAGATTTCGGGACGCTCCACCATCGCCACATGGCCGCACTGCTTAATCATATGCAGTTCCGAGTTCGGAAGCAGTTCGTGAAATTCCTGGCCCACTGCTGGCGGGGTCACTTCGTCGTATTCGCCCCAGATCAACTGCACGGGGCAGTTGATCCCAGGCAGCAGGTCTCGCAGGACATCGCGCTTCGCACACCTCGCGATCCGAACCATTTGGAGCACGCGACGCATGTTGGACAGAAATTCGAACATCTCGGTCACCAGTTCATCGGTCACATGAACGGTATCGTGAAAGACCTCACCCATTTTGAGCCGGATCCACGGTGCAGTCGGGCGACGTGGAATGGTGCTGATGCCCCGCTCGAAAAGCCCGGAGCTTCCGGTGAGCACCAGGCCGGCGACGCGGTCAGGATGATGCAGCGCCATGCGAGCAGCGATGTGCCCTCCCAGGGAATTTCCGGCGAGCACGGCCCGGTCCATTCCGGCGGCGTCCATGCTGCGGACTACGTGGTCGCCGAGGGAGATGATGGCGCGACTGTCTGCCTTGATTTCCAGCAGCGGCAGCACCGGGTTGAGGATCCTCCATGAGGGCGCCATGCGGTCTGCGCAGGCTTGCCAGTGCCAGGGCTTGCCAAACATTCCGTGGAGGAACACGAGATTGTCGGGTGACGCGGAGGAGTGAGGCTGATGCATTATTGGAAAACGGGAAACTGGGAAATGCCGCGCACCGAATGTCGCACCATCGGTGGCCAGCAGAGCGGGAACCACCTCAGGGAACAACCGGAATTCCGGCAGGCACGGGCAATCAGTCTCCGAACAGATTTCCCAGCCCGCCGAGGACGGAGCCCTGGTCGTTGCGCGCACCACCGGCGGCGTTGGCGAGAATCCGGTCGGCGAGCCGCGCGAAGGGAAGGCTTTGCAGCCAGACAGTGCCGTGGCCGCGCAGAGTGGCGAGGAAGAGTCCTTCGCCGCCGAAGACCATGCTCTTCAGATTTCCTGCGCGCTGGATACTGTAATCAATGCCCTGGGTGAAGGCCGCGAGACACCCGGTGTCCACCAGCAGCGTCTCGCCGCGCAGTTCCTTTTTCACCACCGTGCCGCCGACGTGGATGAAGGCGCGACCGTCGCCGTTGAGCTTTTGCAGAATAAAACCCTCACCGCCGAACAGACCGACCCCGAGCTTCTGAGCGAACGCGATGCCGACTCTCGTCCCCATCGCGGCGCAGAGGAATGCGTCCTTCTGGCAGAGGATTTCGCCATTGTACTGACTCAACTCCAACGGGATGATCTTGCCGGGGTAGGGCGCGGCGAAAGCCACCCGTTGCTTGCCGGCACCGTGATTGGTGAAGTGCGTCATGAACAGGCTCTCTCCCGTCAGCATCCGCTTGCCCACCTGTTTCATTTTGTCCCAAAAGCCGCTCTTGGGATTCGAACCGTCCCCCATCTTGGTCTCAAATTTAATGCCCTGGTCCATGTAGTTCATGGAGCCCGCCTCCGCGATAACCGTCTCGCCGGGATCGAGTTCGACTTCGATGATCTGCATCTCCTCGCCGATGAGGGTGTAGTCAATCTCATGGGATTTGCGAGTGGAAGGCATCGGCGGAGCGGCGGGCGCTCCCGGCATCGCGATGGCCGCACCGGACGCAAGATCGGGCCGCACATCATTGAGGGGTTTCCAGTCAGCCATGCCGTCCATCCAGACGAGCGTGGCGGGCGTCACTGTGCCGGCGCGGATGAGCGCGGGGATTTCGGTGTCGTTGACGATGACAGGCTGGCGATTGGGGCCGGAGTAGTAGATTTGTGCCATAGGTGCGGAGGGTAAAAGGAGCGCCGATCATACGCATGGAAGCGGAGAGGCAAATCCGAATGACTAAATCCACCGGGTGCAAAACACCGGCGGCAATTCCGCGCTCAGCCTCGTCCACGACTCACCGGCATCCTCACTCACCCAGAGCGAGCCTGTCGTGGAGCCCATTACCAGATTCGCTCCGGTCCCGTCCACTTCAAGGCAGTGACGGTAAACCAAGTGCCAGGCGTCCTCCGCAGGCAGTCCCGCGCCCAGACTCTCAAACGTCTGCCCTCCATCCGTGGTGCGCGTGACCACCAGACGCCCGTCGCACGGGATGCGCATTTCATCCTTCACTGCCGGGACAAACCACGCCGTATCCGGTTTCGACGGATGCACCGCCACGGCGAAACCGAAAACCGACGGCGCGACATCCTTGATCTCATCCCAGTTCACTCCTCCATCCGAGCTGCGGAAGATGCCATTGTGGTGCTGAATCCAGAGCCGGTCCGGCGCCGCCGGGCACGCCACCATCCGGTGCGGATCCTGCGCCACCTGGTCGAACGCCAGCTCCGGTGGCATATACTCCGCACGCAGGCCCTTGCCCAGCAGCGACCACGAGGCACCGCCGTCCTCCGTGCGCCATACGCCACCGCAGGAGATGGCAATGGTGAGTCGCTTCGAGTCCCGCGGATCCACGCAGATGGAGTGAATTCCCGGGAAATCATAACCGCCACCAGCCCAGTGCGCCCGCTCCGGCACGTCCCACAACGAACGGACCAGCTTCCACTCCTCACCGTTGTTCTCCGACTTGAAAAGGCCCCCTGGAATCGTGCCGCACCACAGCACGCCGGGCTCGTCAGCGCCACCGGCTTCCAGCGACCAGATCATCTCCAGGGACCACGGCACCACCTTGTCGCGGAACTGATCTTTGATTTCCGGCGCATCGTCCGGCTTCGGCGGATAGACCAGCGGCGGAAGTTCCTCCCACGTCGCCCCTCCATCACGCGAGCGGTGCAACTTCGTTCCGAAATGCCCGTGATCCACCGCCGCATACAGCGAACCATCGCGCCCATCCGGCAGCACCATCGGCACTTTGATTCCAGCAAACGCCCGGTGCGCCACGCGCCAGGCGCCGTTGGATTTCTCGTGAATGAAGAGTCCCTTGCGGGTGCCGGTGATGAATCGTGTGCTCATGGGGAATGGGAGTTGCTTTTGGTTCGTCGTTGGCCGGTCCTGGAAGTCAGGGCCCGGGACCGGCAGGAATTTCTAACCTCCGGACAGCGCCTGGAGAAGAAAAATCTCCGACGATTCACGCACCGCATCCGATTGCCCGGCGCGATCCCTGATCGGCTCACTGTCGAGGAAAATGGTGACATGCTTCCGCACCGCCCCCTGATCATCCAGCACATAACCGCGAAGCGCCGGCGTCACCGCAAAGACCTGTTCCAGGGCTTCACGCACGGTCGCGCCACCCACCACGCCGGCAGGTGCAGGACAGGCGTTGGAGAGATAAGGAGCAAGTGAGACCCTGGGCATGGCAGCGGCAGAGTTCATCCAGTTTTCGCCATGTCCACCGGCTCTTTGTCTC
>JANOZA010000403.1:0-11217 GCA_031429155.1 Verrucomicrobiota bacterium
GCGCCCGTGCCTCGCTTCACCACCGCTGACGCCCCGTCCGCACGTCACTCCCCGGAGTGAGACTGTCCCAAGCCCGACCGCGAATCGTTCAACAACGGTTAGCATTGGGGCTCCGCCCAGTGCTAACCATGGTCATTCGCCTCATGTTCTTGATCAGATCCATTGGTTCTCATAAATGGTCCGTCGTAGCACCCGAACTGCAAAACGAGCCATCTCCTCAAGTTCATCGGAAACAGATTCAGGAGACTCCAACAGAACTTCATCGTCCCAAGGCTCTTCGACGTGCACCCACCGGTTGCGATACTTCCGCAAACGATGCAGATCGGCCTTCAAATCGTCAGCTATTGGAGCATTGTCAATGAGCGCGAAAAGACGCTGCTGCTTTGCCTCGGCATACTCAGAGCGCAAGTATGTCTCAGCGCCAGATACGGCAGTGAGAATTGCGCCGAGGTATGCGCCTCCAGCGAAAGCAAGATCACACTGTCTCACGATCTCAGAGCACCATTCGGAAAGGATTACGCCACCCTTCAATAGCTCATCGTCGAGGGCGACGAGATACTCCCATGAATCTTGCGGTTCTGTATTCATTGGCGAACGTTTCGGATCAGGCGACGGCGAGCGCAAGACGTTGCTGACACGACAGATAGCCTTTGAGCCGTTGCCTGCATCCGTTTATTGTTCGCCCCTGGGTGGTGTTGTGGCTGTGCTCCTCATGCGGGATTGGAGAGTGGTGTATGATGGGGACTTGGTAGCGACGTCCATACCTCAAATACTTGTCCTGATGTGGAGGCCATGGCGGATGTCCAGAGGTCAGCATCAAATCCGGGAAGATCAAACAAGTAACGTAGCAATGGTTCTGTTCCGGAACTGCCCTGCGGAATGAGAAGGCGACAATCGCTGGCACTGGGGGAACGCCCCTCGAGGATAATGAATACGTCGTTCTCAAACGGCCCAAGGCCGTTGGTCTCGACGGCAACCCGAGAAAGTGTGTCGAGGATGAGCACCTGAGGTGGCCTGTCCGGCGAGTGGTGGGTGACGGTGCTTGAATCAACATCCAAACGATGATCACGATCTGAGATCATCGGACGATGACGCTGGCTCGGAAGGCTGCGTAGAATCAGAGCAACGACGACAACTACAACCACTGCCACCAACGCAAAGAGCGACTGCGGTGAACCACTGTGCTGACTGATCTGGATGGTGGCACCGGTCATGATCTCAGGCTGTGTTCTAGAGTATCCTCGGGTGAGGCTGTTGGTTGGGCGAACGTCACGGATCAGGCGACGGCGAGCGGGAAGCGTCGATGACACGACAGATGCCATTCGAGCCGTTGCCTGCATCCGTTTTGTTCGCCTTGATGGTGGTGATGTCGGTCATGGCTGTGGTGGTTGGGAAGCACCGGATACGTGGCGGAAATGGGCCACCATCGCAAGGACTATAAGCAATCCGCAAGTCGCGCTTAGAGACGTGACGAGAGTTCCGTAAACGCTGCTGCACTCATGGAAGACTGTGTGACTGAAGTCGTGAGAGGAGTTGCCAATCGAAGAAATCGTATAAGCAGGACCAGTGAGCGCCGGCAGCCATATCCAACGGGGAAGGCTACGCCCTCGCCGACTAAGGAGTAGTAGGAGAATGCAGGTAACAATGGAGACAACTGGGCCGATGGCCTGCTCGGTAATGAGGCGGGCATGCTCTGATGATGAGTAGGCCACCCTGAAAGTAATGAAGAACGTAGAGGCCCCTTTGATGGGAAGGTAAATGCAAACTCCCGCCGTGAGCATGGCGAGTATAAGTAGTGCATTGCGGACATTCTTCACGGATGACGTGCGAGTTGAGGCGAACAGTCTTAATATGTGTCCACCCGGACAGTTTGGCAGAAAGGGTGGGGGACAGTGTGCATGGGCGGGGAGCGGGGGCTGGCGGTGGGGGGAGGCAGAGGGCGGCAGGCCGTTATGTCCTGGGGGACAGTTTTGTCAAAGCACAAAGAGTCCGCCAACGGGAAGGCGCACTGTCCGGCGGGGCCAGGGGGTGGGGCGGGAGCTCGGCGCGGGGGGAGGGCGTGATGGTGGAGATTGATGCCGTTGAAGGGGGCCGGGGGGCGATTGAAGGAGAGATGGGGGCCGTTGAAGAGGGCTGGGGTGCGGTTGAAGGGGGCCGGGGGGCCGTTGAAGGGTGAGGGGGTGTCGTCGAAGGGGGAATGGGGACCGTTGAAGGAGAGACGGATGCCGTGGAAGGGGGCGGGGCAGGCATTTTAAGGAATTTTAGAGACATCAGGCGATTTCTGGGGCCTTTAATGGCTTGATGGCATACTTTTATGACTTGATGGCACTACTGGATGGCTTGATGGCAACATAATTTGCGGCAGTGGCTTTATAATATGCGACAATGGCGGACTTATTTTGCCTGATGGCGTGCTATTTTAAGACGATGGAGCTCTTGAAGTGCTTGATTTGGAGCGGTGGGTGTGCAATTCTGCGCCTATGAGCCTCTCGACGCATGATGATTACCTCCCGACGCTGGACTTGTTCCTCGCGTCGTGGGCGTTGGCGGATGCGGCGGTGCCGGGCGGGCCCGGGGGGCCGGCCATAGGGGTGCTCGATGGGGTGGGGCACGCTCAAGTGGTGGCCCTGCGGGCGGCGTTGGCGGCGAAACGCGATGAGGTGCGCCATGCGGATCTCCTGCGCCGGCTGGCGGTGGCGCGGGGGCGGCTGAACCGGGCGGCGCTCCACGAGCGGCTGGGGCAGTTCAATGAGGCGGCGCGGGCGTGGTGGGGCGACGGGCCGGAGGGTCGGGCGGTGCCGGAAAAACCGCTCCTAACGGCGGCGCTGGAGAAGTTTTTGCGGCCCGTGCGGGATGCCCTGCGGCTGTGGGCGAGCCTGGATGCAGGGCCGGCGCCATCGGGCGTGGCGCTGCCGCTAACAGTGGGCGGCGAGGGGACGTTTGGCGCGGCGCAGATGCAGTCGCTCCACGATGCGGCGCTCACCTTGCGGGATGAAATGGAGGCGGCGGAGTTTTCCCTGAAGCTGCTGCGGGCGCAGCGCGATGCGCTGGAGGCGCGGGTGCGGGAGGTGCTGTCGGCCTATCTGAAAGCGGCGGCCTCGCGGCTGGGCGCGGCGCATCCGGTGGTGCGTTCGCTGCCGCGTCTCTGGCCGCTGCCGGGCCGCACGCCCAAGCCCGTGGCCGCGCAGGGCGCATGGGATGAAGCGGCGCAGGCGGCGCGCGTGACATGGGAGGCGAGCAGTGACGAAACGCTCTCACACTATCAGGTGCGGTGGTGCTCCGGTGAGGAATACGACAAGCAGGAGGAGCAGGTGGCCGCCACGGTGGCGAAGGACGCGCCGCGGGAGTTTTTGGCACGGGAGGGCCTGGAGTCCCCTGGGGATGAGGCGTGCTTCCGGGTCTATGTTATCCTGGAGACGGACAATGAACGCGGCAGCCCCACGGTGGCGGTGAAGCGTCAGGATGAGTGAGTGAGCGGGGGAGCCCGTTCACGCGAGGATGCCGTTCACGACTTTTCCGAAAACATCGGTGAGGCGGTAGTCGC
Source organism: Verrucomicrobiota bacterium (assembly GCA_031429155.1). Classification (GTDB taxonomy): domain Bacteria; phylum Verrucomicrobiota; class Verrucomicrobiia; order Verrucomicrobiales; family V1-33; genus V1-33. The sequence continues at coordinate 3,545 of JANOZA010000403.1, forward strand.
GGCCCTGGAGGCGGTAGGTGAGTTTCGTGTGCTCGATGCCCATGAGGCGGAGCATGGTGGCGTGGACGTCGTGGACGTGGACGGGGTTTTCGGCGGGCTTGTAGCCGAGTTCGTCGGTGCTGCCGTACTGGACGCCGCCTTTGATGCCGCCGCCGGCCATCCAGATGGAGTAGGCGAGCATGTGGTGATCGCGGCCGTTGCCGCCCTGACTCATGGGGGTGCGGCCAAATTCGCCGGCCCAGACGATGAGGGTGTCTTCAAACATGCCGCGCTGTTTGAGGTCGGTGATGAGGGCCATGCAGGCGCGGTCTATCTCGGCGGCTTTCTGTTTCACGCCGTCTTTTACGCCGCCGTGGTGGTCCCAGTCTTTGTGATAGAGCTGGATGAAGCGGACGCCGCGCTCGGCGAGGCGGCGGGCGAGGAGGCAGTTGGAGGCGAAGGAGCCATCGCCGGGAGTGCAGCCGTAGAGTTCGCGGATGCTCTGGGGTTCGCCGGTCATGTCCACGAGGCCGGGGACGCTGGCCTGCATCTTGAAGGCCATTTCATACTGGGCGATGCGGGCGGCGATTTCGGGATCGTGAACTGTGGCGTCGTGCTGGGCGTTGAGGTTGTTCACGGCGTCCACGACATCGCCCTGCATGGGGCGGGAGTAGCCTGGGGGATTGCCCAGATAGAGAACGGCGTCGCCTTTGCTGCGGAGATGCACGCCCTGGAAGCGGCTGGGGAGGAAGCCGGCGGACCACTGCCGCGCGGCGATGGGCTGGTTTTGCCCGCCCTGGCCGAGGGACGTGAGGACGATGAATCCTGGCAGGTCATCCGACACGCTGCCGAGGCCGTAGGTGAGCCATGAGCCCATGCTGGGGCGGCCGGGAATGGAGGTGCCGGTGTTGATGAAGCAGTGCGCGGGGTCGTGGTTGATGGCGTCCGTGTGCATGGAGCGGACGATGGCGATGTCGTCGGCGACGCTGCCGATGAGCGGGAGGAGTTCGTTCATTTCCGCGCCGCACTTGCCGAACTTCTTGAAGTCCCACTGAGGCCCGAAGCACTTGAGCGCCGCGCCCTGCAACTGCGCGAGCTGCTGGCCTTTGGTGAAGGATTCCGGCATGGGCTTGTCGTGCAGTTCGCGGAGCTTGGGCTTGAAGTCGAAAGTCTCCAGGTGCGACGGCCCGCCGGCCATGGTGAGCCAGATGACGCGCTTGGCCTTCGCCGGATAGTGCGGCTGCGCGAGGATGCCCGGCCATTTGTCGGACGACGCGGCGAAGAGTGAGGGCCGGAGCAATGACGTGAGCGCCAGGGAGCCGAGGCTGGCTTTGGAAAGGAAGGCACGGCGGGAGACGGCGGCGGGGAGCGGAGTCATGATTGGTGAGACGGTATCAACCGGGTTGGTCTTTCGAGCGGCGTTCTCTCATGAGTTCGGAGTTCATATGCAACAGCCACGCCGTGGTGCGTCCGGTGGGACTGATGCCCAGAATCAGCCCGCCGGAGCGGTTGAAGTGAGCAGACCATTCATCCTGTCGCGGGTGGAACAGCCGGCAGAGTTCACCGGTATCAGGATCGAGGCCGGTAAGGTTCGGGCCCTTGCGCTGATTACAGTTGCCGCAGGCGAGCGCGAGATTTTCAAATACCGTTGGCCCGCCGTGTTGCCGGGGAAGGATGTGCTCGACGTGAAATGCGAGCGGAACCCGGTCCTGGGAGAGACGGCAATACTCGCAGCGCCCTTCGGCTCTGGCGATAACTCTGCCCCGCAACTCCGCATTCATTCAGGATGCTTTCTGATCCAGAGCAGCGCGGGCTTCGTCGCGCAGCATACCAAAGATGAAGCTGGCGGCGACGATATTCTCCAACTCAAAGCGTTCCTCATCGGTAATATTACCCTCGGCATTCCGGTCGGCAAGATCGTGGTAGCGGTCCTCCACCGCAGGTGATGCCTGAAAGTCGGCGAACGCATGCAAGGTCTCGTCACTGGCCTTCTGGGTGAAGGGACTCAGCATTTGGCGAAGAATGGGCGTGTCAGCGAGTTGCATGGGGGGAGTATGTCCCTGAAGAGGACTGGTGCAAGTTTCCATTGGCGCGCGAGGACTCACCTGGCAAGACACTCCGGGGCGGTGGGAATCGGGCGCGGCTATTGCGGCTATTCCCCCTGGAAAGTCCCCATTGTCACCCAGGGAATGACCATTACGATGCGCGCCCTTTTACCCTACCTATACCGATACCGCACATGAGCAGCAAAGCCAAAGCCCCAAAGTCCAAGCCTACGAAATCCACAGCCGCAAAGAAGCCGGCGGTGGTCGAAATGCTCCCCGGCGCGGACGTTCTGGTAAAGTGCATGGAGCGTGAGGGCGTGGAGCTTATTTTCGCCTATCCTGGCGGCGCTTCGATGCCGATCCACCAGGCGCTGACGCGCTCGAAGCAGATCCGCACGGTGCTGCCGCGCCACGAGCAGGGCGGGAGCTTTGCCGCGGAAGGCTACGCACGGGTGACGGGCAAGGCCGGCGTTTGCATGGGCACGAGCGGCCCGGGCGCGACGAATCTGGTGACGGCCATCGCCGATGCTTATCTCGACAGCACGCCGCTGGTGGCGATCACGGGCCAGGTGCCGACATTTATGATCGGACGCGGTGCGTTCCAGGAGACGGACTTCTTCGGCGTGACGCTGCCGGTGGTGAAGCACAGTTATCTCGTGACTGACCCGAACGACATCCCGCGCATCGTGAAGGAGGCGTTCTACATCGCGCAGAGCGGCCGGCCCGGCCCGGTGGTGATAGATATGCCGAAGGACGTGCAGGAGGCGAAGACGAAGCTGTGGTTCTCCGACAAAGTGGAACTGCGCGGCTACAAGGCCGAGTGCCCGGCGAAGATGAATGAGATGGAGGAGGCGTTGGGCCTGATCATGTCGGCGAAGAAGCCGGTGCTTTATTGCGGCGGCGGCATCATCAGCGCCGAGGCCAGCAAGGAGCTTCTCGAATTCTCCGAGCGCACCGGCATTCCCTGCACCACGACGCTGATGGGCGTGGGCGCGTATCCGGAAACGCATCCGCTCTCCATCAAGTGGCTCGGCATGCACGGCAGCGTGGCGGCCAACAACGCGGCGAACGAGGCCGACCTGCTGCTGGCTTTCGGCGTTCGCTTCGATGACCGCGTGACGGGCAAGGTGGAGAAGTTCTGCGAGCACGGCACGATCATCCACATTGATATAGACAACGCCGAGATTAACAAAAACAAGCTCGTGCGCCTGCCGATCCAGGCCGACATCAAGGACGCGCTCAAGAAGATGAACGGCCTGCTCGAAAAGGCCGGCTGGAAGCGCCGCAAGGCGGGCTGGGAAAACTACGGCGAATGGCGCGACCAGATCGCGAAGTGGAAAAAGGACAGCCCGATGACTTACGAAGAGGAGCCCGGGATGATCGCGCCGCAGTACGTGATCGAGAAGCTGTACGAGATCACCAGGGGGGATGCGATCATCACGACGGGCGTGGGCCAGCACCAGATGTGGGCCGCCCAGTGGTATCACTTTGACGAGCCCCGCCGCCTCGTGACGAGCCTCGGACTCGGCAGCATGGGCTACGGCTATCCCAGTGCACTGGGAGCCAAGTGCGCGTTCCCGGACAAGGAGGTCATTGATATTGACGGCGACGGATCGTTCGTGATGAACATCCAGGAACTCGCCACCGCCGTGGCGGAAGGCATCGCGGCCAAGGCGATCATTCTGAACAACCAGCACCTCGGCATGGTCGTGCAGTGGGAAGACCTCAAGTACAAGGGTAACCGCGCCCACACCTTCCTCGGCAGGCTGGACAAACCGAAACAGATTTATCCTGACTTCGTCAAGATCTGCGAAGGCTTCGATGTGCCGTGCGAACGCATCACCGAGAAGAAGGATGTCGTCCCCGCCATCAAACGGATGCTCGCGTCTAAGACGGCCTACGTTCTCGACATCATGGTGCCCTACACAGAGCACGTGCTGCCGATGATCCCCGGCGGCATGACCTACAAGGACATCATCACGAAGCCTATCCGCAATGCGGACGGCACGAAGGGCTTCGGGGACATCAAAGTCGCCTCCGCGCTCTAAGCCGCGTGGAGCGGCGTGCTTCAAGCCGCCGAATTAGCGACTGCACTGAAGGGGCACTTTGTCGTGGGTGGCTTCCGCTGTCTGACGTGACCCCGTTTTGAATTGCCGCTTCGCGGAGATGGCTGAGACGGCGGCTGGCAGCACGCCGCCCCATGAATCAGCCTTCCGGTGTGAAGCCGAGGACGAGATCAAACTTCGCAGACAACTCTCCTGCCTTTGCTCCGGGCAGCGGGGCGAAGTCCACGGTGCAGTTGTCGCGCTGTTTCTCGTCCTTGATGTTCTTCCAGATGCCATCCTTCTCATTGCCCGCGTGGCCTTTGATGTAGAGCTGTGTCGTCAGGAGGTCCTTGCCGCCGAGCTTCACTTTATAGTGAATGTGCGGCGTGCGGCCGGGATACGGCACCGGCTTGATGGTGCGGAAGAGATACTCGCCAGTGGCACCCGTGATGAAGCGCCCGAATCCCTGGAAGTTCTTGTCCTGCTTCTCCTTGTTCCCAGTGCCGCTGTGGAGATAGGCTCCATTGTTGTCGCACTGCCAGATTTCCACCACTGCATTGCGCAACGGGCTGCCTTTGGAATCCAGGATGCGTCCCGTGACATACGCCACCTGCCCGACCGCCGGCGTCGTGGTCTCGTTGATGACGAGCAAATCATTGTCCGTATCCAGCGGCAGGTGGTCGGGATAGAAAGGCCCCTCGGTCACTTTTGGCGTCTGCGTCAAGGCTTCAGCGAAGGCTCCCGGGGCAGCGAAGAGAGCAGAACCCGCGGCGAGGCGGCGCAGGGTTTCGCGGCGGCTTAGGAGGGATGTGGAGGGAATGAGGATATTCATGGAGCTTCGGGTTAAGATGATGCACCCGGCAATACTCTCACCGGACGGAGAGGGCGAGACTTTTTTCGTGGGCAGCGGTATCAGCATCACGAGTGATCAGCGCGACTTCGCCATTGCCGGAAATCCCCACGCGGCGCCGCGACCGGGCCATTCCGCTGCGGGGAGCTGCACAAGGAGCGGCTGCAGGACAGGATCTAGGCATGCGAGCAGCCGGAGGAGGTCTTTCTCGCTCATCGTGGTGCATCCGGCGGTAGGCTTGCGGCTGCGGATGTGCAGGAAGATGCAGGAGCCGGCATTCGGCGTCTGGTTCCAGTTGTGCTGGACGATGATGCCCCGGCGATAGGCGCCGCTCTTCGGCATCATGTCCTCAGCGCTCTTCCAGTCCTTTTTCACAGCAGCCGCGTCCACGACTCGATTATAGAATCGCGACGCGGGATCATCCACACCGGCATAGGTTGGGGTCATCTGCCGCCACGGCCAGCGCGCCGAACCCGACTGCCCGGCGGGCATGGAGCCGAAGGCGGTATCGAGCCGGAAAATGCCGGCGGGCGAACAGCCGTCGCCCTCGCGTTTCACCGGCGCACCGCGCGGGACGGCGTGCAATCCACGGCCCCAGCGGAGCCCATTGCGGCCGAGCATTACCGGAATGGCCGCGCCGTCCTGCTGCCACGGGTCGCTGGACTTTTCGCGCGTCCAGAGAGTGAGAGTACCCGAGGTGGAAGTCCAAGAGGGCGTCTCCACCCGGAGCAGTTGCCGGCAGGAAACCCGCGCCGGGCCAGCTTGAGCAGGAATCACGGCGGCGGTGAGGACAGAGAGTGCCATGCGGCGGGTCATGGGGAAAACTGAGGCATGCAGAAGGACGGAGTATCTTCAAAGGACAAATTCGCGCCGCAGAAATGCTGGAACTATTAAACTTGAAAAGCGCGGGAAGCTGCCGATAATTATAATTATCACCAAAAACACCCAGCAATAATTATGTCTGCTTTAGTCCATCAACTCGTTACGCCCTTTATAAGAAACAAGACCTCGTGGCGCTTCCTCAACAGCACGCTGCTGAGGCTGGCTCGTAAGATGGATCAGTGGCGTCGTGCGCACCTGGACCGTGAACACGATCTCGACGACTCAATTCGCGGAAGATTCCTCAACGGTTTGGTGCGGCACGGGCTGTTTTACGGAATGAAATATCCGGCGCTGGAAGCTGCCGGCAGTGCCCTTTACCCTAAACTTCTCGGCTCCTACGAACTGGAACTGCGCGCTGTGATGGAGCAGATCGTGCAGACGGACTACGATAGCGTCGTGGACGTGGGCTGCGCGGAGGGCTACTACGCCACCGGGCTGGCCCTGCGCCTGCCGGAAGCCAAAGTTTTCGCCTTCGATCTGGACGAGAGGGCGCAACGACTGTGCCGGCAAATGGCGGAGGTGAACGGCGTGACCGCACGCGTCGAGATCGGCTCGGCCTGCACTCCAGCGGTGCTCGCCGGTCTGCCACTGGGCCAACGCGCACTGATAATTTCCGACTGTGAAGGCTACGAGCATTTACTTTTCACACCGGAGTGCGTCGCGGCGCTCGCGCAGCACGATGTGCTCATCGAAGTCCACGCTTTTGTGAACCCTGACATCCCGGTGCTGCTGCGCCAGCGGTTCGCTGCCACCCACAACCTCACGGCCATCCAGAGCACCGATGACGCCGACAAACCCGCGAGGTTTCCCTGGCGCGATGAGGAAAGTTTCACCCCTGAAGAATGGCGGGCGCTGCTCGCCGAAGGACGGCCGGGCATCATGGAATGGCTGTGGCTGACGCCGCGGGAAACTGCTGTGAAATGACGGAGGCTCAGAGCCGTCCCAGCCGCAGACCGCCGTCCATATAGATCACCTCGCCGGTGGAGAATGGCAGCGCGCCTTCGAGAAACGCACGCACACCCCTACCCACATCATCGGGCCGTCCCCACCGGCGCATCGGCACGGTGCCGGAGGCGATGACGGGGTCGTACTTTTCCTTCACCCCGGCAGTCATGTCCGTCTCCATGATGCCGGGCCGGAACTCCACGACCTGGATACCGTGCTCCGCGAGGCGCAGCGCCCAGAGTTGCGAGGACATTCCCAGAGCGGCCTTGGAAATGCAATAGTCGCCCCGGTTCGTTGAGCCCAGCACGGCGGAGACGCTGGTGACGAAGACCAGCTTGTAGCCACCTGCGAGCCGAGCCGAGCCGCCATATGCCAGCCACCAGTTGGCCACCATCTGCGAGAGAAAGTGCGGGCCTTTCAGGTTCACGTCCATCACAGTGTCCCAGCCTTCCTCGGTGCTCTCCAACAAGTCCCGGCGGCCCGGCGAGGTAATGCCCGCGTTATTCACCAGCGCATCCACGCGACCCAGCGCAGCGAGCGTCTGCTCTAACACGCCGCGCCGCGCCGCGCTATCGCCGAGGTCACCGGCGACGACGGGAAAAAGCTGGCCATCGCGCACCGCGGCCGCCGCGCACGCCGCAGAGGTTTCCTCTGCCGCCGCACGGTTCGCCGCGCAGTGAATGGCCACACTCATTCCTGCAGCCGCCAGCTCCAACGCCACGCCTTTGCCCAGCCCGCGGCTGGATCCGGTAACTAATACTGCAGGGATTTCACTCATGCACTCAGGATACACATTCGCCGTCGGGGTGGTAGAAATGATTGAGCTTCGAGCGACATCTCCGGTCCGGCGCCCAGGGGAATCACCTAGTCCGGTGGAATGTCAGGGCCGCGCCGTCAACTCCCGGTCCAAAATAGTTTCCAGAATGC